>JBFHIO010000321.1:0-3041 GCA_041596435.1 Desulforhopalus sp.
AAAAGGTGAAAATGAGGGAAATGCAGGAGGTTCCAGAGGGGGGGTGTCGCAGCTCTTAAACCCTCGTAGTGCTGGTAACTCATTGGGAAGTCGATATAAAAAACAAAGAAAAATATTTTTTCAGGAAAAGACTCTCTCGGGTTAGAATGTTGAAAACTTTTTCTGCACAGCCTGTGGAAAGTCACCCGTATGGAGAGGCTGGCCAGAGACGTGGCATGTTTTTGCCAGCAGGCTTTTATCGTTTTTACAGGCTATAAAGTAAGACTAATATTAAAGGGGAATAAATCAGTCTCTCCGGGGAATATCCGGTGGAGTTTCTTTGTACCCTTATTTCTTCAGGAGTATTTCATGGCGCACATTCAACGCGGTCTTTTCAGGGCGGCCCTGCTTTTCACATGCCTTTTTTCCGGGGTACATTCTGCCGGAGCAACTGAATTTCAGCAGTGGCTTGACGGAATGTATCCGACAGCTGCGAAGCAGGGAGTGAGCCGTGCTGTCTGGGACGCAGCTTTTACGGGTGTTACCGAGCCGGATCTGGTGGTGCTGGAGAAGGCGGCCTGGCAGCCGGAGTTCAAAACCGAGATCTGGGACTATCTTGACAGTCGAGCCAACAGTATCAAAGCCCGGGAGGGGAGACGACAGTGGGCGCTGCATCGTACTGTTCTTGATGAAGTGAGCGATCGTTTTGGTGTTGATTCCGCTATCCTTCTGGCCATCTGGTCGATGGAGAGCAACTACGGCGCAGTGCTTGCTCAGCCTTCCCGTCTGCACTACGTGCCTCAGGCACTGGCAACGCTGGCCTGGAAGGATAATAAACGGCGCAAATATGCCACAACTCAGCTTATTGCCGCATTGAAGATTTTTGCCGCCGGGGATGTGGAAAAAGAAAATTTTACCGGTTCCTGGGCTGGAGCAATGGGGCAGACACAGTTTATCCCCACCAGTTATCTTGCCTATGGGGTAGACATGGATCACGACGGTCGCCGCGATATCTGGCACTCCATTCCGGACGCCCTCGGCACCGCCGCCAGTTTGTTGCAGCATAATAAATGGCGCAGTGGCAAGCCCTGGGGTTTTGAGGCCGCAGTCGCGACGGGGAAAAAGGTCGATTTAAAAAAATATGAAGGGGAGACTATGACCCTCGGGGAGTGGAGCCGGCTTGGTATGCGGCGCCCGGACGGCAGCCAGTTTCCGTTTCAGGGGGAGCGTGCCGAGTTGAAACTGCCTGCCGGTGCGCAGGGACCCGCTTTTCTGCTGCTGAAAAACTTTTTCGTTATTAAACGTTACAATAACGCTGATGCCTATGCCCTTGCGGTGGGGCTGCTCGCCGACTACATCCGTGGTCGAGGCGGGGTTACCACACCGTGGCCGCGCCCGGCGGGTTCGCTGGGGTTTCAGCAGAAGCTGGATCTGCAGCAATTGCTCAGTGAGCTGGGCAACTACGATGGCAAAATTGATGGTGTCATTGGTTCCGGCAGCCGGGAGGCTATCCGTGATTTTCAGGAACAGAACGGTCTGCCGCAGGATGGTGAGCCCTCCACTGCGCTGCTGGGGCAGCTGAAGAAGGCTGTGAAGCAGGCGAAGCAGAACAATGGCGGCCGTATTTATGTGAAGCCTCTGGAGACCCGGGCGAAATCTGTACCAACTCTTCAGGAGGTGAAATAATGGGCGCGGCGCAGGAGTTTGCCGCCCGATGGGGCGAACCGAAGATCAAAGTGAAGTTTCTTCACCGGGGTATTGAACATGGGACACCAGAGGAGACAAAACTGCTGCTGCGTCAATTTCCCGGCTCACGCCCGCAGTGGGGCGACTGTTACTTCGACTTTGATCCCAACTGCAGTGACTACGACTGGCTGGTGGTTTACCACGACCTGCCGAAACATCTGCACGGAGAGAAGCGCAGCCAGGAGCATCTGGCCTGTGCGAAAGAGCGCACCATGCTGGTAACCCTGGAGCCGTCATCGATTACCGTTTACGGTACCGATTATCTCCGCCAGTATGGCTCCATTCTCACCTTTCAGGAACCCTGGGCAGTGCGTCATCCCAACGTCATTTTCCACCATCCCGGTCTCACCTGGTATTACGGCATGCCGGTGGAGGGTGCGAATTTCCGCAGTTGGGATGAAATCTATGAAATGGAGGTGCCGGAGAAGACGAAGCTGATCTCCACTGTCTGCTCAGACCGCTCTTCCGGCGGAACTACCATCCATGCGGCGCGTACCCGTTTTACCTGGCAGCTCAAAGATGAGATGCCGGAGCTGGATATTTACGGCCACGGGGTCAATCCGATGAATGACAAGGCAGATATTCTTGATCCTTACCAGTATCACATCGCGGTAGAGAACCATATTTACCCTCGTCATCTCACGGAAAAACTGCCCGATGCTCTGCTGGGGTTCACCCTGCCTTTTTATTACGGGGCACCGGATGCGGCGGAGATCTTCCCGCCGGAGAGCTTTGTGGCGGTGGATATCACCGACTACGATCGGGCACGGGACATCATTTCTTCTACCATCGCTGCCGGGGAATGGCGCGATCGCCTGCCTTATATTATAGAGGCGCGGCGGCGGGTGCTGGAAGAGGAGAATCTTTTTGCCCTGCTGGCGCGTTATATTGGCGAGCAGGAGAAGGTGATACGCGGAGAGACCCTGGGCTGTTCCATCTGCAACCGGCCTACACTGCGGGTGAAAAATCCGGTTGCTGCTCTGCGCGGAGGTGTGGAGAAGGCGTTCATTGGCGGCTGGCACTGGTGGCAGCAGCGGCATTGATAAGGGGGAGAGGCGGGGCAGTTAGTCAGATAAAAATGTACTGACGAGACACTCTTCCACTTCTTCCACGCTGAGATCGGCGAGGTTTTCCTTTTGCAGGACAGTCAGGTCACTGTGAGTAATGCCGGTGGATTCCGGTGTGGCATGGCCGCTGAAGAGAGCAAGGCCGCTTCCGCCGAGGTCGGCGGCGATATGGGTGGGGCCGGTGTCGTTGCCAACAATGAAGGCGGCACGGCGGATGAAGCCGGCGAGAAAGAAGTAATCATACCATCC
>JBFHIO010000322.1:0-3035 GCA_041596435.1 Desulforhopalus sp.
CTCAGGAGCACGGATAATAAGTGAGAGTGTTGATTCATACATCATCGAAATGACGGGTATAGAGCAGGAGGTAGACGGTTTGATCGAAAAGCTTCGTCCTTTTGGTATACGCAAACTGACTCGTTCAGGAACACTGGCATTGTATCGAGAGCTCGAGGATGAGCATCTGCAACAGGATTAAGGTGAAGTAAAGCCTGTTTCATTTTCTATGTGTATGCAGTATTTCTCAACGATCACCTTGAGGCAAGGAGAGTCGGGTCATCAAGGTCATAGCTATGCAATTTTCTGCGCAAAGTATCTTTGGAAATACCCAGTTCTCGGCAGGTCTTCATTTTCTTCCAATCATTTCGTTCAAGAGCCATAAGGATTGCTTGCTTTTCTATTTCCTGTAGTGTCATGGTGTCATTATCTGTAGAGCTTGTGGTGCGTATAAACTCAGGCCCAGTGGTGACACTCTCAGGAAGATGGCTTTGTTGAATATATCCCCCCGGGCAGAGGATAAAGCCGTACTCAATAATATTTTCAAGTTCCCTGATGTTTCCCGGATAGTTAAAGTGCATCAGAATATTCATAACTTCATCACTAACCCCGACAATATCCTTTTGTTTCTCAGCCCGGAATGTATCAACAAAGTGATCAATAAGAAGCGGAATATCCTCTCTGCGGTCACGTAAGGGAGGAAGAAGGATTTTTGCGACGTTGAGGCGATAAAAGAGATCCTCACGGAATTCACCATGTTGAACCAGCTCGGTGAGGTCACGGTTCGTGGCGGCTAATATTCTGACATTGGCCTTGACTGGGGTGTTGCTGCCAAGTGGTTCGTACACTTTCTGCTGGAGAACACGTAGCAGTTTGACCTGCACTGCCTGAGGAATATCGCCGATTTCATCAAGAAAGAGGGTGCCGCCTTCGGCTGCGGCGAATCTGCCTGGCCGGTCTTTTCTGGCATCAGTAAAAGCTCCGGCTTTATAACCGAAGAGTTCAGATTCCAGTAAGGTTTCCGGAAGAGCACCGCAATTGACAATGACAAAAGGGCCATCCTTTCGTGCAGAGGCATTGTAAATGGCTCTGGCGATAAGTTCTTTTCCTGTACCACTCTCCCCGAGAATTAAAACATTGCTCTCGCTTTGTGAAATATCAGGCAGAATCTGAAAAAGCCGCTGCATTGAAGGGCTCTTGCTGATGATAGCATCAAAGGTGAAATTCTTCATCAGCTGCTGCCTGAGACTTATCTCGACGCTCAGATCGCGAAAGGTTTCAACGCCGCCAACCACATTGCCTTCCTGGTCAAGAAACGGAGCGGCACTGATACTGACTGAAGCGCAATCTCCAGTATAATCCTGAATGGTAATTGACCGGTTGGCAACAGGTTTTCCGGTGTAGAGACTCTCGGCGATTGCACAGTTTTTTCCGCAGATAGAGGAGTGAAAGACATCACTGCAATATTGACCGATAGCCTTGTCTCTGCTCCAGCCTGTGATGATTTCGGCCGCCATGTTAAACGAGGTAATACGCCAGTCCCGATCGACGGTGAAGACCCCATCAGCTACAGAGTCGAGAATGAGTGCGGTCTGTAAACGATTGGTATTATCTCGAAATGATTCCACCCCACCTAATACCCGACCGTTCAGGTCAAGGAATGGTGCGGCACTGACACTGACGGGAATGGAATATCCGTCCTTCCCTGTAATAAACAGCTGATGGTCGACGATAGTCTTTTTCTGCTGCATGCAGATGGTAAGTGCACAGCTTGAAGTTTTTTTTCCGGGCAGGAGCACTTCAGAACAACTTTGGCCGATTACCTCACTTTCGCTATAGCCGGTGATTTTTTCTGCTGCACGGTTAAAGGAGGTTATTTCTCCATGTTCATTTACTGTAAAAACTCCATCTGCAACCGCATCGAGGATAATCTCGTTTTGTAGGGAGGCTGTGATGTCGCGAAACGTTTCAACACCCCCTATAATTGTATTATTCAGGTCTACCAACGGTGCGGCACATATTTGCACCGGTACCGGGCGACCATCCTGGGCAGTAATATAGACAGACCGTTTATGGATGTGAGAACAGGCCTGAATAGATTTGGCAATTGCGCAATCGGTCTTGCAGATTGAGGTGCGAAATATTGATTTACATGGTCTGCCTATTACATCTTTTTCTTTCCAGCCCGTGATGCGTTCGGCTGCTGTATTAAACGAAGTGATTTTGAAGTCATGATCAACTGTGAATACACCCTCAACTATAGAATTCAGGGCAAGGCGACTAGCGGCCAAAGGGGTGCTCACATCCGCAAAACCTATGAGTGCGCCGACAATAGCACCGGACTTACCGGGTACAGTTACGACCTGAATGTTTATTTGATTATTCGTTCCTTTAATGGCGGTTACAAGGTTAAGTTGAATTGAGCTGCTGCCACGTTTTCTGGCCAATGGTTCAAGATGTGTGCACACCTGGCGAAAGCGTTCATCGGAGCAGAAAATTTCGCGGCAGTCTTTGCCGAGTAGAAAGCGCTCAGGGATATCGAGGATGCGTGCAGCAACCGAGTTGCAGGACGTGATATACCAGTTGTGGTCTACTGTTACATATCCGTTGTCGAAGTGGGTGATCTGATCATCCGTCATGAATAACCTCCGCCTGGGAAAAAAATCCGGCAGGAAGTGTGCGCTGCACGTTATTACGGCTAGTTGACTGATAGAAGGACGTAAATAGAATTGCTGCAAAATACTAACACAGATAGGTTGCATATGCACGTAAATTCCTGGTATTATCTGGAAACAATGATGGTACAGAATGTTAGGGTGAATATTTTGTTGTGAGGTCATTATGCATCGTCTGAAAACAGAGAGTCGCAACCTTGCCGGAAAAGATCATGGTGCTCATGAGCACCTGGGGGGCAATGTACCGGCAAGCGCTGGCATCGGCTTGTTCCATACGATTCAGGATCCGGTTTTGCTCGTAACTCCGGCAGGCGAAATACGTGAGGTGAACAGCGCACTTTTACAGGCTGCCAATAAACAGCGTGAAGACGTTATCGGCAG
>JBFHIO010000323.1:0-3022 GCA_041596435.1 Desulforhopalus sp.
CGGACCCGTACAGGTATTCCGAGACGCCGCCCGAGAAAGACAGCAGGCCCGGCTGGCGGTCGCCGGCCAGCGGTGGCAACAGGAGCAGGTCGCGGGTCGATTCCTCCAGCGCTGCGGCGCCCATCGCCTGGAACAGCCGGTCGGCCATGCAGATCGCGAGCGCCTGGCGGTCGGTCTCGCTGACCTGCCGGCCGGGCGTGACGTCGACTCCGGCCTCGTCTGCGTAGGTCCGGCCCGCCCGCTCGACGGACGTGACCCGCCCGTCCGCATCGAAACACAGGAGCCGCGCGCCGACGTCGATCGCCGTGCGGGCAACGATTTCGCCGTCGACGCAGAGCGCGATCTTCGAGGTTCCGCCGCCGACGTCGACGTTCATCACGGGCACGGCCTCCCGCTCGGACAGCCCCACCGCGCCGGAGCCAATGGTCAACGAAGCGAAAGCAGGTTTTATGCTCTTGCGAGTGATGGAAGGATCGGCGAGCAGTGTGGATATGGTTGATTCCACCAGATCCTCTGCCGTTTCTCCAGAGACAACGAGCCCGTTTTTAACCTGCCCCAGCTCAATCATTCCGGCGAGCATCATCATACCGTCGAGAAAACCGAGGCATGCGTTGGAAATATCCATAACGATGGCATCCGAAGAGAGACCGAGAGCGTTATGAACAAAAGATGCGGTGGCAGGCTCCATAAGATCGCGACTCACCGAGGTAAAAAACAGTGCCTCCACCTGCTGAGGGTCGATACCGGACTTCTCCAAAACTTTTTTCCCGGCGAGAGCTGCCGCTTCACTCGGGCGGGTACCGGAGTTCCACAATCGCCGCTCACGGATACCGCTCATCAGTTCGAGACGACCGGCGGGCAGGCGAAGACGTTCATAAACCGGTGCAAGCCGGGTCTCAATGGCCTCGGAGGTGAGGACGTTGGGGGGAAGTTCATAGCCGAAGGTATGCAGAGATACTTTACTGAATTTCATCACAAATATAATATATTACAGATAAATTGGTTTCCACTTTTAAGCCCGCCAATCCGCTGACAATCAGCAGCAGACAGAGAAAACTCAAAAGGGTGCGTAGTTCACCCGGAAAAAATGTCCATGGCGGAGCCTTTGCCATGAAAAGCATTCAGGATACCCTTCAACATCAAACAGGGCCAGAGCAGTGTCGAGATCACTGCAACTCCTTCAAACGAAATTCCCAACAATGGTGAATATTCGCATTCCGCTGAAAATCCTGCGGAATGGTGGCCGCGCTGATGTCCCTGACATCATATTCTTCCAACAGCTTTTCGTCGAGAACGAAGCGGCGGAAGTTGGTGGAAAAGAGCAATACTCCTCCCTGTGCCAGTCGCAACATGGAGAGGTGAAGCAGCTCCCGGTGATCGCGCTGAATATCGAACACCCGATTCTCTTTTTTTGTATTAGAGAAGGTGGGCGGATCGAGGACAATGAGGTCGAAGCGATCGGTGCAGTCGCGCAGCCAGGAAACGCAGTCTGCCACAACAAGATGGTGCCGCAGCTCCGCAAAACCATTAAGGGCAAGGTTTTTCCGCGCCCAGTCAAGATAATTGGCAGAAAGATCAACAGTGGTCGTCTCGGCTGCTCCACCAAGAGCCGCCTGCACGGTGACACTTCCGGTATAGCCGAAGAGATTGAGAAAACGCTGTCCCTTCGCCCCATCAAAGATGCGCTGCCGCAGCGGCCGATGATCGAGAAAAAGCCCGGTGTCGAGGTAATCCGTAAAGTTGACCAGCAGCGACGCCTGGCCTTCCCGAACCTCCTGGAATTTCGGTTTGCGCTTTTCTCCCCGGCGCTCATACTGCTTCGCTCCACGCTGACGCTCGCGCCTCTTGACAAAAATACGGTCGGAACGAACACCAAACAGTTTCTGAATTCCCTCCTGCGCGAGACGCAGACGTTTCGCCGCCACCTCATCACTCACCGTCTTCGGCGCGGCAAATTCCTGCAGATGGAACCACTTGCCGTAGAGATCGAGGGCAAAGTTGAATTCGGGCAGATCACGATCATAAAGACGATAGCAGGTAACTCCCTCCTTTGTCGCCCATTTCTGTAATTTTGTGTAGTTCTTTCTCAAGCGGTTAACGAAATCCTCCGCCTCGGGATTAATCTGCGGATTCTCTGGCAGGCTCCAGATAAAGGGCTTTTCCTGCTGACCGGCCAGACTGGTGCAGAGCAGGCGGCAGGCAATCGGACCGTTGAAAAGCCGTTCGCGCCGTTCCCAGCGCAGTGTGAAGCTGTCGGTGAGATCCGGGTTGGAAATAAAGACCGCCAGTTGCCAGTCGGGAAAACGCTCCTTGCAGATGCGGCCAAGAGCGCGGTAGAGCCGTGTCACCACCTCCTGTTCAGAGAGACGCTCCCCGAAGGGCAGGTTGGTAACCAGCATTCCCACTGCTTCGGGAGGTTCGAGGGTGGCCAGCTCCGCCTGTTTAATCTGAATATGGTCGGTGAGACCGGCACGGATGATATTTTTCCGCGCGGCTGCAACCGCCTTCGGATCAGCATCATAACCAAGCAGCAACGGCCAGTGACGATCCAGTCCAGCCTCTTCGCGGCTCACTGCCTCTTCAAGCAAATTATCCCACAGCTCCGGCTGATGTCCATTCCACGAGAAAAAACCAAACCATGGCCGGGATATTCCCGGCGCCACATCTCCGGCAATCATTGCCGCTTCAATAAGAATAGTACCGCTGCCACACATGGGATCAAGAAGGGGGCCCTCACCCGTCCAGCCGCTGAGGGAGACGATGGCAGCGGCAAGGGTTTCCTTCAGCGGAGCGATAGAGCCCTCCACCCGGTAGCCGCGGCGGTGCAGGCTCTCGCCGCTCATATCAACATAGATGGTGGCTTCGTCGCAGTCGCGGCCCTCTTTGAGATGCAGATGCAGTTGCACCCCGGGGCGCTTTCCCTGCACCGACGGCCGTTCATCAAGCTTGTCGCGAAAATGGTCAGCAATTGCATCCTTGAGTTTCAGACCGGCATAGCGGTTATTGTTGATGCGGGTTTTGC
>JBFHIO010000324.1:0-3019 GCA_041596435.1 Desulforhopalus sp.
ACCGGCCAGTTCGCCATATTCCCGGCTCACCATCCAGATGTCGCGGAGGTCATTGCCTTGAGTCTTCGCTGTCTTAAACATAGTTTCCCAGGTATTATTGAGATGGGATGGCCGGAACGGCGCAAAATCCCCCTCAGAAGGTATCACATCACTCATCTCACTCCCTCTCCCCGCTGATATGGGGTTTGTAAAAGTGTTCGCAGGACACCGTGCAGCAGACCTTTTTCCCTGAAGAGAAAAGAATAAAAGTTTCCTTTGTTTGACGACGGGAGAAAAACACTCTACTATCTGCTCAAAGTTCCCATCAGGGGATCTTGAAAAATCGGAGTCTCCGATAACGGCTGAAAAAACACGATAAATCCCCGCAATCATTCCGTTGAAACTGCAATGATAATTTGTAAACCACAGCGAAAAAATCAACAAAGAGATTGATGCTTCAAGTTTCCCGTTATTTCAGGCAGCAGACCGAATAAAACCCCGTCCTGATTTTTCCACTTAACACTGGAGTGTACCATGCAAAAACAGAAACTGCACGACTTACGAGATTTCCTGAAAGTGCTGCGAAAAGAGAACCAACTTCTTGTTATTGAGCAGGAAGTTGACCCCCGTCTTGAGATCGCCGAGATCCATCGCAGGGTTATCGCCGCGGGAGGCCCCGCCCTCCTTTTCACCAACGTCAAGGGCTCTCAATTTCCTGTAGTAACCAATTTGTTCGGCACGGCAAAACGCATAGAACTGGCCTTCGGCGGCAAACCACAGCAGTTTGTGAAAGACGTGGTCAACCTGGTAGAACACTCCATGCCCCCAACGCTCTCCACCCTGTGGGAAAGCCGCAGGCTCCTCACCGACGCCATAAAGATCGGGTTAAAAGATATCACTGCTCCTCCGGTAATGGAGTGTGTGCAGCAGCCTCCCATGCTCTCAACCCTGCCCCTGCTCACTTCATGGCACAGCGATGCCGGTCCCTTTGTCACCCTGCCGCTGGTCTATACTGAACATCCGGACGGCCGCGGGCACAATCTCGGGATGTATCGCATTCAACGCTTCAGCGACAGCGAGACCGGAATCCACTGGCAGATTCACAAGGGCGGCGGCTACCACTATCACGAGGCAGAGAAGCGTGGCGAAGCGCTGCCTCTCTCCCTCTTCCTCGGCGGTCCGCCGGCACTCATGCTGGCGGCAATCGCCCCGCTGCCGGAGGACCTGCCGGAACTACTGCTCGCCTCCATGGTAATGGGTGACAAGCTGGAAATGGCCACCGACCCCCGGGATGCCTGCCACCGCCTCGTAGCCCGCACCGAGTTTGCCATCAAGGGAAAGGTTCCGCCATTCCTGCGCCGCCCCGAGGGTCCCTTTGGTGATCACTACGGCTATAACTCCCTGCAGCACGATTATCCGGTCTTCCAGATCAGCCATATCTACCACCGCAAAGGGGCTCTCTACCCGGCCACCGTGGTCGGGCGGCCAAAACAGGAGGATTTTCTTCTCGGCGACTACCTCCAGGAATTGCTTTCGCCACTCTTCCCCCTCATAATGAAGGGTGTGAAGGAGTTGAAAACCAGCGGAGAAGCCGGATTCCACTGCCTCGCCGTTGCGAGGGTAGAGAATCGCTACCCCCGCGAGGCCTTTGCCAACAGCCTGCGTATTCTTGGCGAAGGGCAGCTTTCCCTGAGTAAATTTCTTATAACCACTGACGGAGATGTAGATCTCAGTGATTTTGCAACCTTCTGGCCCCACATCCTCGAACGGGTGGACTGGCGGCGCGACCTTTTCATTTTTGATAACACCTCCATGGACACCCTTGACTATACAGGCCCCTCAGTCAATAAGGGTTCCAAGGCGCTGTTAATGGGATTGGGCCGGGAAAAGCTCCGCGAACTGCCGCAGGAATTTCATGGAGAACTCCCCTCCGGCTGCTCTCAGGCAAAGGTCTTTCTGCCGGGAACCCTCGTTGTGCAGGGGGCAACATGGAAGGAACGCCCTGAGCTCGCCCGGGAACTCGCCGAATACAGCGGACTGGGCAACTGGCCTTTTGTGCTGCTGGTGGACAACGTGCGCGAGGCAACATGCTCAATGCAGGAATTCCTCTGGACCTTTTTTACCCGCTTTGAGCCGGCAGCAGATATCCACGCCCGGTCCTCTGCCGTCAGTCGTTTCCACATCGGCCTTGAGCCCCCCGTAGTCATCGACAGCCGCCTGAAGCCCTGGTACACTGATGTGCTTGAGGTCGACCCGGAAACCAGGGCTCTGGTGGACAGCCGTTATAATAAAATGATCCCTCCACAATGGAGACCCTGATGGAGAAAATGCGATTGCAGAAATTCCTCGCCCGCTGTGGTGTCTGCTCACGCCGAAAGGCAGAGGAGTATATCGCTGCCGGGCGGGTAACAGTGGACGGAAAGGTCGTTACTGAGATGGGTGTTTCCGTGGGGGAGGAGAATCGCGTCACCTTCAACGGCCGCCTGCTCGCCCTTGAGGAGGAATTTGAATACTACCTGCTCAACAAGCCCGCCGGTTACATCACGACCCTCTCCGACCCGCAGGGACGTCCCACCGTCACCTCCCTTCTCAAGGAAGTGAAAACCCGGGTCTTTCCGGTGGGACGCCTCGACCTCGACACCGAGGGGGCACTCATTCTCACCAATGACGGAAGTCTCGCCCAGCGCATCCAGCACCCCAGTCTGCACACAAAGAAACGCTACGAGGCGCTGGTCAAAGGTCGGCCGACGGCAGCGGCACTGCGGCAGCTTGAGCGAGGCGTGGAACTTGAGGGGAAACTGACCGCACCGGCGAAGGTACACCTGGTGAAACAACGGGAAAACAGTGCAGTACTGGAGCTGACTCTTCATGAGGGGCGTAAGCGCCAGGTAAAGAAAATGTGCGCTCACATCGGCCATCCAGTGCTCCTGCTGAAAAGGACAGCCTACGGACGTCTCACTCTCGACGGCCTGAAAAAGGGGGCATGGAGGAGACTTAACTCCGTAGATTTAGAAAAGATTTTTTTATAAAATTCTCTTTA
>JBFHIO010000325.1:0-3015 GCA_041596435.1 Desulforhopalus sp.
TCCGAGGCCAGCCGTGTTGCACTGTCCCAGCGGTTGAAGAGATTGCCATCGTGGGCTGCCAGCCGGGCCAGCTGTCCACGATCCTGAAAGCGTTTCACCCGAACCGGTGCAGAAAAATCACGGAGGAGGGAGAGTACCGGCTCCTCATCAGAGTGACACTTCAGGGTAAATTCCTGACAATCTTCACGCAGCTCCAGCACAACTTCATGGACGCCACCCTCCAGCTCAAGCTCACCATTCCGCCCCACAAGACCAGCCTTGATCGGCATATGGAAAGGCTGTTTCTCCTGCTGCCCGGGGGTAGACGGACACTCCTGTTCTATAATAAGATGATACTCGCCCTGCTCGGGACGCCACTCGGTTAACACCGTCAGTACCGGAGTTCCAGACTGCTTGTACCAGAGAAAGAACTGATCAAGGTTTACCCCGGAGGCATCGGCCATGGCCGCGACAAAATCTTCACAGGTTACAGCCTGGCCATCGTGGCGTTCAATGTAGAGATCCATACCCCGGCGAAAATTCTCCGCGCCAAGCAGAGTGTGGATCATACGAATGACCTCGGCCCCCTTGTTATAGACGGTAGAGGTATAGAAATTGTTAATCTCAAGGTAGTTATCCGGACGCACCGGGTGTGCCATGGGGCCGGAGTCTTCCTTAAACTGAAAGTTCTTCAGCAGACGAACATCATCTATGCGCTGCACCGGCCGGGAGTTCATATCTGAAGAGAACTCCTGATCACGGAAAACGGTAAGCCCTTCCTTGAGGCTGAGCTGAAACCAGTCACGCAGGGTCACCCTGTCGCCGGTCCAGTTGTGAAAATATTCGTGGCCAATCACCCCTTCCACCCCGAGATAATCCTGGTCGGTGGCAGAATCTGGAGAAGTCAGCACATATTTGGAGTTGAAGACGTTAAGCCCCTTGTTCTCCATGGCCCCCATATTGAAATCGTCCACTGCAACAATCATGAAAATATCAAGGTCATATTCAAGACCAAAGACATCTTCATCCCATTTCATTGCCCGCTTCAACGAAGCCATGGCATGGTCGCATTTATCCCGATTACGTTCTTCAACGTAAATCTTGAGAGCAACTTCGCGTCCAGAGCAGGTAGTAAAGCTGTCTTCAAGGGGAACAAGACGGCCGGCCACAAGGGCAAAAAGATAACAGGGCTTGGGAAAAGGATCCTGCCAGACGGCGAAATGGCGACCTTCGCCCGCATCCCCGCTGTCAATAAGATTGCCGTTGGAAAGCAGCACAGGGTAACGTTCCCTCTCTGCTTCAATGCGAGTGGTAAAACGGGCAAGGACATCCGGGCGGTCCGGGAACCAGGTGATTTTGCGGAAGCCCTCAGCCTCGCACTGGGAGCAGTAGTTGCCGCTGGACTTATAAATCCCCTCAAGCGCCCGGTTTTCCGCAGGTTTAATTAGAGTGCGGATAACAAGGGTAAACTCGTCAGGCACGTTCGGCACGGTGAGAACCCCATGTTCAATACGGAAGTCGTGCCGCTGCTCACCGTTCAGTTCAATTCCCTGCAGCTCCAGTTCTTCACCGAAAAGCTGAAGATCGGGCGCGTCGCCGGTACGCCGAAAGGCACTTCTGGCAGAGACGAGGGTATATTCTTCGTAGAGTTGAAACTCAAGCTCAATGGTATCGAGCGCGAAGGGAAAAGGTCTATAATCGGAGAGACGGATGGTGTTGTGCTCACTCATAAATCACCTGTTTTAATTGACACATAGGTTCTTTTGGCTATAGTAAAAATTCTTCTGATTGCTAGCAACGTACACAATTTCATAAATTTGACAACCGGGAAAATTCATGATCACCATCAACGAAAACTATCTTAAACTTCAAGCTTCTTATCTCTTCTCTGACATCGCGAAACGAGTGGCAAAGTTCCAGCAGGAACATCCAGAAAAAAACGTCATCAAACTTGGTATCGGCGATGTGACCCGCGGGTTGCCAGCAGCCTGTATTGCAGCCTTTCACAAAGCCGTCGACGACATGGCTGAGGATTCTACTTTCCACGGTTATGGCCCGGAGCAGGGCTATGATTTCCTCCGCGAAGCCATCGCCGTCAACGATTTTCAGAACCGCGGTACAAAAATTACCGCCGATGAGATTTTCGTCAGTGATGGTGCAAAATGCGATACAGGTAATATCCAGGAAATTTTTTCCGAAGATATTGTCATAGCCATTCCCGATCCAGTCTATCCTGTCTATCTGGACACCAACGTCATGGCGGGACGCACCGGCGATTTCGTCGACGGCCGTTACAAAGATATTGTCTATCTTGATTGTAACAAGGAAAACGATTTTGTTCCGTCTCTGCCGGATCAGCCGGTAGATCTGATTTACCTTTGTTTCCCCAATAACCCCACCGGCTCCACCGCCACGAAAGAAGATCTGCAGAAATGGGTGGATTACGCCAGAAAAAACAAGGCAATCATCCTCTTTGATGCCGCCTATGAAGCTTTTATTCAGGACAGCAGCCTGCCCCATTCCATTTACGAGATTGACGGCGCAGAAGAGGTTGCACTGGAGTTTCGCAGTTTCTCCAAAAGCGCTGGTTTCACCGGTACCCGCTGTGCGTATACCGTTGTTCCGAAAAAATGTGTGGCCTGGGATAAAGCGGGGAAACCCCACAGCCTGCACACCATGTGGAACCGCCGCCACTGCACCAAGTTCAACGGCGTAAGCTATCCCGTTCAACGGGCCGCTGAGGCTGTCTATTCCGAAGAAGGGAAGAAACAGTGTAAAGAGTTGATAAAATTTTATCGCACCAATGCAGAAGTGGTTTTACAAACCATGGAAGGACTCGGCTATGAGTGCGTAGGTGGCATCAATTCCCCCTATATCTGGATTGACGGCAAAATGGACTCCTGGGAGTTCTTTGATCTGCTGCTCAACAAAGCCGGTGTAGTCTGCACCCCCGGGGCAGGCTTTGGAACCTGTGGTAATGGATATATCCGCATATCCTCTTTCAACAGCCACGAGAACGTTATCGCAGCAATGAAA
>JBFHIO010000326.1:0-3001 GCA_041596435.1 Desulforhopalus sp.
GGAAAACCCACTGGAAGCAGAGGCGACGTCGAGAACCAAAAAGACTATGGTGCTAAAAGGTTTCGATAAATAAAATATGGATTACCTACAAATCCATATTCTTCAATTTTACCTATTGCTGTTGTCTCTCTTCAAAATGCTATATCAACAAAAAAAATTATAGATTTTCCTTCAGGATCTAAAAAAATTCAATATATGATTACCCCTAAAATTCAGCAAAACTAATGGCATGAATTTTCATCATAACAATCAGGTGAACACATTATTTACTCCTGATTCGACGTATGATTGGAGGTTATGCTCACAACAAGATGACAATAAAAAAGTCCTTTTATAAAGGTCGCCACTAGAAATCCTCATTTTAAAATAGCTTAATGAAGCTGAGAAAGATCGTACAATCAGGTATCCAAATTCATTATTAAACCTCTTCGTCATTGGGATTAACATGTCGAGCAAATCGTAAGATTTTGTTTTTTTTGTTTGTGATGAATCTTATCACAATGCAACCCTAACGCATCTTTTAGACACCGCAGTTCTGGTTTCTAACAACAGTTGAAGACCACCCGCTATTCTTACCCACATTTCTGTCCACAATAACGTCTTACACTTTCCCATGACAAAATTACTCCAATACCTCAAAATGAATGGTTCTATGCAGATTATAAAGTAGGTTGAGTGTTTCAGCTTGTAAGCCGAAGCGACACACTATGTTGAGCACTTCTGCCAGACGCAATTCACCGGTCATCCAGATTGCGAATAAAAGTGTAGCTACCGGAAGATTTCTTCATAGTATACAGGGCTGCTGGCCTTCCGCCTTCAGCTCGTTTTTCATCTGTTTCCTGTAGGAGATCAGCCTGTTCAATGCGTCGCCTGAAAGATTTTTTCTGCAGTTTTTTGCCTATGAGAAGTTCATGCAGATGCTGCAATTCCGGCAGGGTGAATTTTTCCGGCAAGGCATATGCGGGAACAATGGAGTAAAGCGCTTTTTGTTTGAGTCTCTCCTGAGCCAGGGCAATGATTTCCTGGTGATCAAAAGCCAGCTCAACTACATCCAGATCTGTGAGCCTGACCCATTGAACCTCAGATACCGATGAGGCATTCACCATGCAATCCTGATGAGCGATTAATGCTGTATAACAAACCGTCACTGACCAGCCCCGCTTATCCCGTACCCTGTTCCCCAGAGTAGCAAGTTGTTCAATATATGGCGGAACGACACCTGTTTTCTCACGTAGTTTCCGCATTGCCGTATCTTCCAATGTATGATCTGCCTGCATGTTGACAAAGCCACCGGGCAATCCCCACTTCCCTTTATCAGGGTGATTGGCGCGCCTGACCAAAAGGACATTCAGACATTGTTCGTAGTATGTGAATAGCACACTGTCAACGCTGAGAAGCGGTGTGGCATAACCATTTCGGTCATATCCGTCCAGGAACTCTTTCTCGTCCATTATTCTCTCCTGAGGTTAAACAACTTTCTCTCAAGATACCTGCCCCAAATAGAAGAATCAACCAGTTTGTGTCTATATGTCACTTTCCTGTTGACAGCCATAGTGACCATATGTCACTATGGCGGAAAGTGACATATGGTCACTAACCAAAACCATGGAGGATTATTATGATTGGCATTCGGTATTTCAAAGCAGATTCATCGACCTATGTGATTCGGACCTCAAGGGGCAAGGTAAAGCAGAGAGGAAAAGGACTCAGTTTTTGGTACAATTCAGCCACCACCTCTATCGAAGCGATTCCGATAAGTGTTCAAGAGGCACCGTTTATTTTTAATCTTCAAACTGCAGATTTCCAGGAAATACGGATCCAGGGGCAAATAGCCTATCGCTTAGCAGAACCTGAGACGATCGCCGAGATGCTTAACTTTACGGTCAAAAAAAATGGCCAGGAATATGTATCTGAGGATCCTTTAAAGTTGAGCGATCAAGTCGTCCGGGTGCTGCAGACCATTGTTCAGACCAGGGTACAGGCCGTGACGTTACGCGAGGCCCTGAGCCTGAATCAATCTTTAGTTGAACTGATCCGTGAAACCCTTGGCAATCGATCTTCTCTTACCGCTCTTGGCATAGGCATTGTCGACGTCACTATTGCCGCGATATCGCCAGTACCGGAGACAGCCCGTGCACTTGAAGCTGAGGCTCGGGAGGTAATATTAAAGGAGGCAGATGATGCCATTTATGCCCGACGGAAATCGGCGGTAGAACAGGAACGGACCATTCGAGAGGCTGAACTGCAGACTGAATTGATCGTTCAGGAGAAGGAACAGGAAATAGAGGAATCGCGTATTGAAAACGAGCGGGCACTTCTTCGCAGCAGAAATGAAACGGAACGAGAGAGGCTGGGAGCAGAAATTGATGCAGAAAGTCGACGTAGGGAACTGGTGGGTTTAAAGGTCGAAAATGGCAGACAGGAAGCGGACGCAGAGGCGTATGCCACGGCAGTACGCATGAGAGCATTTGCTGAACTTCCTGTCGAAAATCTGAAGGCATTAGCTCTTGCAAATATGCAGCCCGAGCAGTTAATGGCGATGGCATTTGAGTCACTTGCCCAGAATGCCGGCAAGATTGGAGAGCTCAATATCGGCCCGGAAATGTTTGGGCAGATGATAAAGAAAGCGGTGCAGAAATGAGCAGCAAAAAACAGAGTCGCTATATTCTCGTTACGCGTAAAACACGTCTGGAGGAACTGGTCGAGCGGTTTAACACCTGGCCGCAGGCTAAATTCTATCTCGAGCACAATCAGGTAGATGCAAGCGATTATCTTGCCGAGCACACGACATATATACGTTGCCTGCACGAGGCAGAACTGTTTCTCAAAGAACGAGGAGTATTTCAGCGTATTGAACGGAGATTCTTACCGAATTACATGTTTGGCCCTGCCGATATAGTGGTGGTGATCGGCCAGGATGGTCTGGTAGCCAACACGCTGAAATATCTCAACGGTCAACCGGTGATAGCTGTCAACCCTGATCCGACCCGGTGGGATGGTA
>JBFHIO010000327.1:0-3001 GCA_041596435.1 Desulforhopalus sp.
AACCGGAAAGATCGGAGAGGCTCTGGGCGATAAGAGCATTTTGCGCATGCACAAGTGTGCATTCAACCTTGGTCGGCTCGGTAGCGTAAAATCCATAGAGTCTGCACATTAGATGATCAGCGTCAAGTGCTCAGTCAGGCCTCTGTGGGATCACTCTCCCCTGGCCGCAGTGTTGGTGCCATTGGCGGGATGAACGTAGCAAAAGAAGGTATCCAGGCAGTTATAGAAGGAAAGTTCGCCGGTAAAATTGTTATTTTTCCACAGATGGAAGACTTGCCGCTCATGGGGCTCGACGAAATTAAGGAAACACTTCCTGAAGTTGCTGCAAAACTCGAACCTGGCAACATGTGGACCAGGGAAGCGGAAGAAGCACTTTTTGAAAAATACTGGAAGGGGTGAAAAATGATATTCACCGTTACACTCAATCCGGCAGTTGATCGGGAAATGACCGTTGGTGCCATTTCCTTTGATACTGTGCTGCGAGCTTCGGATTGGCGGGTGGACTGCGGCGGGAAGGGTTTTAATGTTGCCCGTATGCTGAAGTCACTGGGGATTTCGAGTGTGGCCCTGGGCTTTGCTGCAGGAAAGAGTGGAGAAATGCTGAGTGATAAGCTTGGGTCCCTTGGAATTGAGACCGATTTTGTCTGGGTCGATGGAGAAACCCGCACTAATGTCTCGATTGTAAGTAGCGAGAATGGACAGTATGTGAAGGTCAATGAGCCGGGGCCCGTCATTACCGAGGCTGATCTTGTACAACTCGCGAATACGATAGGTGACCGTGTCAAGGCTGGAGACTGGTGGGTGCTTGCCGGCAGTTTGCCTCCCGGGGTACCGCCAACCTACTATACCGAGCTGATTACCATTATCCAGTCGGCAGGAGCAAAAGTATTTCTAGACACGAGCGACGAAGCTTTGCGTCAGAACTGCGCAGCAAAACCCTTGCTGGTTAAACCAAATGACGAAGAAGCCCATGAACTGACTGGGCTCCCTGTCAGTACGAAAGGAGAGATTGCAGCTGTCGGTAGGGCAATCTCTGCCATGGGACCTGCCAGTGTGATTATCTCACTAGGAAAAGAGGGTGCCGTGCTGGTCGATGACGCTAAGGCATGGCTGGCTGCCAGTCCTGAAATTATAGCGGCCAACCCTATCGGGGCAGGTGACTCAATGGTCGCCGGGGTCGTCTGGGGGCTAAGCCAGGGGGACAGCATGCAGGATGCTCTGTGTAAAGGAATTGCCTGCGGCGCTGCCACCGCCAGCCAGAAAGGAACATCGGTTGGAACCCTTGAACAAGTGAATCAGTTGCTAGAAAAGGTTCAATTGCGAGAAATATAACAGTTTTATGCGGAGATCTATGATGGCTGATTCTGTCCCATACGAAAAACTCGGGTTAGTGAACACCAAAGAGATGTTTAACAAGGCAATGGAAGGTAAATACGCCGTTCCAGCCTATAACTTTAATAATATGGAACAGCTGCAGGCAATCGTGATTGGTTGTGTGCAATCTGAATCTCCGTTGATTTTACAAGTGTCAGGCAGTGCCAGGAAGTACGCTGATGGTGTCATGATGCCATATATGGTGGAAGGTGCGGTGGCCATGGCGCGACAAATGGGAAGCAAGATTCCCATAGCTCTGCATCTCGACCATGGCAACAGTTTTGAGTTGGCCAAAGATTGTATAGACAGTGGATTCTCCTCGGTCATGATTGATGGTTCACATCATTCCTTTGAAGAAAATATCCGATTGACGAAAGAAGTAGTGGAGTATGCCCATACACAAGGTGTTACCGTTGAAGGAGAACTGGGTGTGCTGGCGGGTGTTGAGGATGAGGTTTCTTCTGAGGAGAGCCACTACACCCGGCCTGAAGAGGTGAAGGAGTTTGTCACGAAAACCGGGGTTGACAGCCTGGCTATTTCTATCGGAACCTCACATGGTGCCCACAAATTTAAGTTAAAGCCGGGTGAGGAGCCGCCGACCCTGCGTTTTGATATTTTGGCAGAAATTGAAAAACTTCTACCCGGATATCCAATAGTTTTGCACGGAGCATCCTCTGTGTCGCCTGAGCATGTTGCCATGATTAATCAATTCGGGGGCAATCTGGAAAGTGCTGTGGGTATACCAGCAGACCAATTGCGTCGGGCAGCACAATCAGCGGTGTGCAAAATTAACATCGACAGTGATGGACGTCTTGCCATGACCGCCATGATCAGAAAGATATTTGCGGAGAAGCCATCTGAATTCGATCCGCGAAAATATCTCGGACCAGCCAGGGATGAGCTTGTTCAACTGATAAAAACGAAAAATGAACATGTGCTGGGAAGTGCGGGTAAAGGCGTCTAGAGGAGTGAGTGAGGCGGCAGGTGTGCGAGGTGAGGTGTACCATTGCTGAACAGATCTTTCCGCTGAGGTAGTAAGACTGTAGTTGCGTTTTGTGTAATAAAAAAACTGAAAATCTAAATAGATATTTGGAGATAGAGCATGACAATTCGTATAGGAATTAACGGCTTTGGTAGAATTGGTAGAAATATTTTCAGAGCACTTGGCAAAGATCCACATTTTAAAGATATTGAGATTGTTGCTATTAACGACCTGACGAATACAGAAACTCTCGCTCATCTTCTGAAATATGACTCTGTCATGGGACGGATGGACGCAGATGTAGACGTCTACAGTGATGGAATTGTAGTTGATGGGTAAAAGATTGCTGTAAGCAGTCAGAGAAATCCGGCAGAAATTCCCTGGGGCGATCTGGGTGTCGACTATGTAGCGGAGTGCACAGGTCTTTTCTGTGATGACAAATCTGCTCAACCACATCTGGATGCAGGTG
The DNA here is from genome assembly GCA_041596435.1 of Desulforhopalus sp. Taxonomy (GTDB): domain Bacteria; phylum Desulfobacterota; class Desulfobulbia; order Desulfobulbales; family Desulfocapsaceae; genus Desulforhopalus. The sequence continues at coordinate 2,826 of JBFHIO010000327.1, forward strand.
CGAAAAAGGTTGTTATCTCTGCACCGGCAAAAGGCAATGTGAAGACCTTTGTTATGGGTGTCAATGAGGATGAGTACGAGGCTCAAATTCACCACATCGTTTCCAATGCATCATGCACCACGAATTGCCTGGCACCATTTGCTAAGGTTATATTAGATAATTTTGGTATTGAGCGC
>JBFHIO010000328.1:0-2998 GCA_041596435.1 Desulforhopalus sp.
AGACTGCCGAGCGGCTTGCCTCCCTGTTGCGCGAATATGCTGAAGAGCAGCTCGCCGGCGGGACTCTGCCACTCTCTGAACTGATGGATAGAGTTCTTGGTGAGGGTGCCTCCGATCACGGAGAAAAACAGGTTGTGGGGCAGGTGACAAAACTCTTTGCCTCTGCGGAAATGCGCACCGTGCTGGACAGCATGGTGGATTCGATGCTCACCGCGGTGCGTGAAAAGCCCCTTGGCCGGCTTGCCCGGTTTCTGCCGCCGATGGTGGTGAGTTCAGTGGCCGAGGCAGGGCAGGGAGTGATTACGAAAGTACTTGCGGCGGAGATCCCGGGACTGGTGCAGACCCTTGGTATCCGGCGTATTATCACCAGCAAGATCAATTCTCTTGATCTCTTGCGGCTCGAAAGACTGCTGCTCTCCATTATGGAAGAGCAGTTCAAATATATAAATCTCTTTGGTGCACTGCTCGGTTTTCTCATTGGCTGTCTTAATCTCATTTTTCTTCTCTCTTGAGAGCGAAAAAAATCGAGGTTATCAGCTCCGAGACAGGTGATAAAAGATACCGCAGGCTTCAATTATGGATTTCTTCTTCAAGGTTTCCTTGAGATTTATTCGTTGAGTCTCTATTATGTGTGCCTTGAATTTGAACGAAAGCCTATTTCTTCAAAAAAATATATTACACGACCGCATTTTATCAGGAGCCTCAGGCTCACCAACTGCGACAGCCCGCTTCGCCACTTCCCGGTGTTTCCCCGCTGTCGTGAGAATTTTCCGCAGGTGATTTTCATGTATAGAAATTTTCGTATTGTTCCCCAGATCATGTTTGGCAGTGGTTCCTTTAACCAGCTTGACGATGTCCTTAAGCCGAAACGGGTAACCGGTGGTGGCTTCATGGTCTTTATTATTGATGATGTTTTCTCCGGGCAGGCTCTGGAAAAACGCCTGCCGATGCATGGTAAAGATCTTCTTGTACCGGTAGATGTGACCCACGAACCCAAGACCAAACTTATAGATGAACTGGTCGCAAAAATTCGTCACTATGCACCGGTAAACCCCGATGGTGTCATTGGTATCGGCGGTGGCTCTACCATGGATATCGCCAAGGCGGTCTCTCTGATGCTCACCAACCCCGGATCCTCCGCTGATTATCAGGGCTGGGACCTGATTGAGACCCCGGCAATCTACCACGTGGGTATCCCCACACTCGCCGGTACCGGTGCGGAGATTTCCCGTACCTGTATTCTTACCGGGCCGGTTAAAAAGCTTGGTATCAACTCTGATTACACTCTCTTTGATCAGCTTATTCTCGACCCCGAACTGATTGAGGGTGTGCCGCAGGATCAGTGGTTCTATACCGGTATGGATTGTTTCATCCACAACATCGAGTCCCTGCACGGCTGCATGCTCAACTCCTTCAGCAAGGCCTATGGCGAGAAATCGCTGGAGCTCTGCCGCGAGGTGTTCGTTGACAACCATCCCGAAAGCGCCGAAAAACTGATGATGGCATCCTACTTCGGCGGCATGTCCATTGCCTACTCTCAGGTCGGTGCCTGCCACGCGCTCTCCTACGGTATCTCCTATGTTCTCGGCATTCACCACGGCATCGGCTGCTGCATCGCCATGAACGTGCTTGAAGATATCTACCCCGAAGGCGTGGCAGAGTTTCATGACATGATGAAACGGCACAACATCACCCTGCCGAAGATTATGCCGGACGATATCAGCCGTGAAGATATGGACTTGATGATTACCACCACCCTCAACCTCGAACCACTGTGGGAAAACTGTCTCGGCCAGGACTGGCGTACACAGATGCCGCGGGAACGGGTTGAAGCCTATTTCAGACGGATGTAATGACAAACGCACTTCCTTCGAGCGGCAGGCAGATCGCTAACGGCCTGCAGCGCTCCTTTCCTATTGTACTCAGCTATATCCCCGTGGGCTTTACCTATGGGGTGCTGGCGCACAAGGCGGGAATCTCTGATATTAACGTCATCCTCATGTCGATTCTTGTCTTTGCGGGCTCGGGGGAGTTTATCGCCGTGGGCATGATAGCGGGCGGAGCGGGGGCGCTGGCGGTGATTCTCACCACCTTTATCGTCAACCTGCGCCACCTTCTGATGGCGGCTTCGTTGTCGCCGTGGATGGCAAAGTGGTCCCGGCCCCTGCTGGTGTTCTTCTCCGCAGATATCACCGATGAGACCTTCGCCATGAACTCCGCAAAGGCCGTTGAACTCAACGACTGCAAGGTGGAGGCGCTGTCGCTGAATATCACAGCCCACAGCTCATGGGTGGTTGGCGGTGCGCTCGGGGCGGTTGCCTCGGGTTTGATCTCCGATGTCCGTCCCTTTGGGCTTGATTTTGCCCTCGCCGGCATGTTTATCGGGCTGATCGTTCTTCAGGTAGACAGTAAAGTGAAAGTAATCACCGCCATCTGTGCGGGTCTTCTCGGCACCGTCCTCTACGCCTGCGGCCTGCAGCAATTTTATATCATTATCGCCACTGTGGTCGCCGCCACCTTTGGCCTTGGAATTGAGTTATGGATCAAACGCTGATACTCTGGATTATTATCGGCATGTGGGCGGTCAGTTTTCTGCCGCGCATGCTGCCCCTGCAGCTCCTCAGCGGACGGCAGCTCCATCCGCTGGTCGCTGCCTGGCTGAAACTGGTACCGGCGGCGGTGCTTCCCGCTATCCTTGTTCCCCTTGTCTTACTGGAAAAAGGGGAAGGAGGAGAGTTGCATTTCAATGCCCTTTTTCTGATTACCACCCTCATCTGCTTTCCCCTTGCCGCGAAGTATAAATCCCTCTCTCTGCCGGTGGTGCTCGGTATGGCTCTCGTTGCCGCGGGCCGCTGGTTTTTCCCTGCATGACGGCATTAAACGGGCAGGGAAATCCGGAAAATAAATTCTTTGCCCGCCTCGCCGAGACCCTTATCTCCTGGTATCGCCAGACCCGCCGCCCCCTTCCCTGGCGCGGAACCTGGGACCCGTATCACAT
>JBFHIO010000329.1:0-2997 GCA_041596435.1 Desulforhopalus sp.
ATCCTGCCCGCACAGCTCGCATCGTCGAAACTATATTTTATCGAAAAAAACGAGATGCAGCAAACTCGAAACCCTTTCATCTCCTGCTCAAAGGCACCAATTTTCAAATCAACGTCTGGAAAGGATTACTTAACATTCCGGCTGGTTCCAGGATCTGTTATGAAGATCTGGCGAACCTGCTTGGCAGACCCGGAGCCCACAGAGCCGTCGCCAGCGCAGTCGCAGCCAACCCGCTTGGCTACCTTATTCCCTGTCACCGAATTATTGCCAAGTCAGGGAAAATCAGCGATTACCACTGGGGACGAATTCGTAAAAGTGCCCTTCTTGGCTGGGAGGCTGGTATCGCGGATTGAGCAGCACTCCCTTTTTTCGCAAAACCAAGAATAGCTCCAAGAGCAATTGACAAAAATGCCGCCATCAATACCCGGTAATCAGGTGGCAATAAAAAGGTAATGGTATGAGCCGGTACCCAGAAGAGAGGAATCGTCTTACAAACCACAAAACGGATAAAACCGTTCCAGTCAATAGTAGCCAGCACATCCGGCAATCGAAGCCTCAAAATCGTGGCGACGTTCCCTCGACCAAGGTCTATATAGGAATCCGTCACTCTGTGAAACGCCATAAAGGTTGGAGCAAAGAAAGAATTCATTAACACGCTGGTAAAGAGCGCAAAAGCAAACCGACTGCCGAATTCGCCACCAAAGGACGGCAGCAGACCGCTCTGCAACGCCCCACTGACTCCTGCTGCATAGATCTTGAAGACAAGGGCTATAACCGCTCCCAATACTCCCCAGATCACCGCACGCCAGATGAGACCGGCGGGTTTATACCAGCCTCCGGAGACTATCCTCAGGGCCAACAGTTCCCCCATGGTCGCCAGAACAGCAAATTTTGTGAAAGCCATGAGGTACATATGCGACCTGGAGAGTTCCACAAACACATTATGACTTACCGGTGACAGCAACAACACAGTGATCAGGGCCAGAACTCCGCCCCACAACAGATCAAACTTTCTCATATCAACAGCCAAGATGCATATCAATTTCTTTTAATTTCTCAGCATACAATCGCCCTTCCACATACATCGCGAGTGCCTGAACCGCCCTGTCGGACGAACGAAATACAGCCATATTGTGGGCCATCAACTCATCAACAAGTGCATCGTAAAGTCGCCCGCCATCAACCACGCCAACCACAGGTTTCGGTAATTTCTTAACGAGCGCAGGCATAACACTGGCAATGCTGCGCGGGTCTGCGATGCTGAATGCTTCCGAATCTTCTCCGCCAAGGGTTCGCATGGCCGGAGACAGAGGATCGAGCCCGACAACAACCGCATCGACATTAGAATCAGCAGCAAGATCAGCAACCACCCTGACATGGGTGTCATCGTCGGCACCAGGATTGATATCAAGAGGATTTTTCACCTCAACGAGCGTATCAAGTCGCTTTTCCTTTAAAATCACCTGAACTTTCTGCACGGTGTCACGACTGAATGCCGCCATTTTCATTTCGAAATCATCAGACTGAATGTTATCTGCCATACCGACCGCTTCAAAGCCGGCACCGCTTACAGCCGCCAACCGATTGCCATGAATCTGTTTATCGTGCAATCGCTGCGAGAGCATCAGCAGGTCTTCAAACTGTGAGAAAGTCTGCGCCACTATACCACCCGCCTGCCGTACACACGACTCACAGACCATATAGTCACCGGCCAAAGAGGCTGTATGCCCGGACGTCGCTGTTTTTCCTTCAGGTGTCCGGCCGGCTTTATAAAAAATTACATCCTTGCCGGCTATAACCGCTTCCCGCACCGCCCTGGTAAAGGCCAATCCATCCAGATCCTTAAAACCTTCAGCATAGACCCCGATAACATCTATTTCGGGATCATCTTTCAGATATTGCAGCACATCACCCAGTGTCAGATCATTCTGGTTGCCCAGAGAAATCATATATGCCGGATCAAGCTCGGGCCGCTTGCTGAGGCGGGTTATCATAAAAGCGCCACTCTGACTCACAAAAGCACAGTTGCGCCTGCGATCTCCACGCAGTTTCGGGAGCTTCTCTTCGGGGATAAACAACGTATCATATTTTCCGGGATGTGAAATAACACCCAGGCAGTTGGCTCCCAGAAAAACAGGGCCACCATCACCAACCATATGCGCTTCTCTGATGCGCGCCATCACCTCGTTGGCCCTTGCAGCACTTTCATCTGTTTCGCCCATGCCACCTGCGATGAGCATCACACTCTCAGCCACATTACGCTCAATTATCTCATCCACAAGGTCGACCACCTGCTCGGCCCCGACAGCCACCACAAAAAGATCAAGATGGATATCAAGTTCGCTGAGATCTGGTACGCATCTGATATTCTCAAATGCATCCATCCCCGGACGAATGATTCGAATATCAGCAGGGTCGTAACCGTTAGCCAGGATATTGTTTAAAATTACCCGGCCAAAATTCATGCGTGTTGTCGAAACGCCGATGATACCAATGGATTTTGGTTTCAGCAGTTTACCGATTTTGCCGAACGGGCGGCTTGCCGGCAAAGCTCCGGGACGGGTAAAACGGCACATGCCATCAAGAGGCACCATCAGATAATCGGTAAAAGCGAAAGGATTGATTTCAAGTTCTTCAATCACATAGGGAGCAACCGGATTGACCGGCGAATAGTAATTCGCGAGAGCAATCATCGAGCTGAAACACTCGATGATCTGTTCATCCGTCACTATTCTGCGCTGACCACGGGTAAGACCTGCCAGTTTTTTATAGCAGATGGTTTTCCTGAACACGTCGAAGAAGGCTTCACCATCAGTTTCCGCAGTTGAAGCTGCCACAATAGCCTGGCCCTTTCTGAACCGTTCGGCATACAGTTCGGTATCTGTGCCACCCAGACCTGCGCTGATCACCATCCCGAATTCTCGGGTATTACGGACTCCGACAATCAATTCATTACCAAAAGCCTCTGAATCAGGCGGCATAAACTGCACCATCAAT
>JBFHIO010000330.1:0-2980 GCA_041596435.1 Desulforhopalus sp.
CCGATTAACCCAGAATATTTATGGAACTAACAAGGAAAATACAATGAAATATACAGAACCTGTTTTTCGTCCCCCTTTTGAGGCAGATTCTCTTTTGCTTCAGGTTACCGTTGGCTGCAGTCATAACAAATGCACCTTCTGCACCATGTATCGCCAGGCAGGGTTTCAGGTGGAGTCAATTGAGCAGATAGAAAAAGATTTGAGGGAGGCAAGAGAGGCAATCCCTGATGTACAACGTATCTTTCTCGTAAATGCCGATCCATTTGTATTACGCGCTGATAAGTTGAAGGAGATTGGTAAAAAGATCAATGAGATCCTGCCAGAAGTGCAGACAATCGCTATGTACGCATCCATCCTCAATGTGATGAATAAGACAGATGAGGAATTGCGAGAGCTTCGGGCCCTGAAATTCAACGATCTCAATATCGGTGTTGAGTCTGCATTTCCCGGCATGATGGAGCGTTTCAATAAAGGGTATGACCTGCAAACTGCAAAGACGCAGCTCGCACGTTTGAAAAAGGCCGGTTTCGATTTCAGCCTGAACATCATTATCGGCGGTGCAGGTACGGACCACCATCTTGAAAACGCTCGTGCAAATGCTGCGTTCATCAATGAAACAGAGCCAAACCTGATATTTATCGCCAACCTGCATGTCGACCCGGGCAGTGAACTGTTTGATGAGATGAATCGTGGCGATTTCGTTGAAAATACTCTCAGGCAAAACCTTGAAGAAGAAATTGAGCTGTTACGTCATCTTGAACTGGCAGACTGCTTCTTCTACGGGATGCACACATCCAACGTCGTACCGGTACAGGGGACAATAGCAAAAGCAAAAGACAGTATGCTGAGGCGACTCGAAGGAGCTCTTGAGACGATGGACGAGGAATTGCTAGGCTCTCGCAATTTGAAAAAAGGAAAAGAAGGTAACCTGATCATCCTGGCGTAACACCAGAGAAGATCAGTGAAAATTTATAAGGACACAACCCATGCAACTTTTTGAAAAAACAAAAATCGGCCCCCTGCAAGTAAAAAATCGTTTCATCCGCTCAGCCCTCTGGCTGAAAGGAGCTGAAGAAAACGGTCATATAAACGACTTTATAATGAACTCCTACGAGGACCTTGCCAAGGGTGGCGTCGGTCTAATCCTGACAGGATATTCCTATATTTCACAGGAGGAACAACCCAATCCCAGGATGAAAGGAATTTATGATGATTCTTTTATTGACGAGTACAGGAGACTGACAGATAAGGTTCATTCTCATGATTCAAAGATTGTCATGCAGATCGTGTTTGGCGGATCACAGTCTCACCATCCGAAAGCTGACTCCATGAACATTCTTGCTCCCTCCGCCGTGAGAAACAGGGTAACCGGAATAATGCCGAAAGAAGCATCAAAGGCAGATCTCAAACATATTGTTACTCTTTTTGGCGACGCTGCCGAGCGGGCTAAAAGAGCTGGCTTTGACGGGGTACAGATTCACGCAGCTCACGGCTACTTCCTCTCAATGTTCCTGACACCTTATTACAACAGAAGGAATGATGAGTACAACGGAGATATTCACAATCGCGCACGCATCATCTATGAGGTTTATGAAGAAATTCGCAACCGAGCAGGAAAGAATTTCCCTGTGATGATCAAATTGAATTTTGATGACTTCATGGACGAAGGTGAAGGTCTTGTAAGTGAGGACGCTATAGAGGTGTTTAAACGACTTGATGAGATGGGAATTGACCTTATGGAAGTAAGTGCTGCCAATGAGTCGTCCGGGAAAGGCCTTGCACCTGCCAGAACCAAGCTCACATCGAAGGATAAAGAGTCATATTTTCGTGAAGCTACAGCAGAAATAGCAGCTAACGTAAAGGCTCCTGTAGTGCTTATGGGAGGCAACAGAAGTGTTGATGTCATGCAGGAAATACTCGATACGTCCAGTATCAAGTACTTTTCAATTGCCCGCCCACTTCTCAGTGAACCGGATTTAATCAACAAGTGGCAGGAATCAAAAGAGTATAAACCGCGATGTATCTCTTGTAACAAGTGCGGGAAAAGCGAACCGAACAGCTGCATCTTCAATAGACAGGTCATGAGCAATACCCAAAAAGCAATACAGTCCAAAGGAGCACACAGAGTGCACCCCAGGGGAGCAGGCCGAAGCTGCAGATGTTAGAAACAACTCATCGACAGGCAGCCTGGTGAGAGCTCTTCTCTGATCTGGCTTTTGTTGTCATCATCGCTCCTGGCAGCGCACCCCGACCTGCATGGTCTGTCGGTATTCTGTATTACCTTTGTGCCCGTGTGGTGGGCCTGGGTGAACGAAGTGTATTATGCCACTCAATTTGACAGCGCTGAGGATCGCGGTAAACGTTTTCTCGGAACGGTTCAGCTTGTCTCACTTGTAATTCTTGCTGTTGCGGTGGGACACAGGCCCGTCCCTTAACCCGTCATTATGTTCGGGATCATGGTATTGGCATTATCATCTGGTGGCGGAGTGTGATACTGCCTGCAGGCTGGCAGGTTTTCGGTTTCCTTCCTGGTCTTGTTGTCGAGGTTTGCACCAATATCTGGAACGGAAACTTGAACAAACAGTTTCCCCCTCATATCTCGCACCTGCCTGAACAGTTCGGCCTTTTCACCATTCTGGTTCTCGATGAAAGTTTTGTCGGCGCGGTCAACGGCGCCCTGGAGTATGCACCGTCATGGGAGATCTATCTGCATATGGCACTTGGGGGGTATTCATTGCCGCAGGTGTCTGGTGGACTTCCTTTGATCGGCTGCAATCGCTGCCATCGGTGCTGGACCACCTCGCCTGGCAATGACAAAAGGCGTTCATATTCGCATCTTCGCAGCCTTGCTGCTGATTTTACTCGCGTGGTTGGTGCCGGAAGGTCTCGGTTTGCTGGTCCTCATGGCACTCCTCATGTGGTTGGTTGTCGGTGGCGACTTTTTTATGGAGAAAAAGATCCGAAAGCATGAGATTGAATC
>JBFHIO010000331.1:0-2978 GCA_041596435.1 Desulforhopalus sp.
AGCAGGCCCTGTAGTTGAGAAAACGGTTATCTTTTCCCGGTTCCAGATCAAGCACCGGGGATTGGAAAATGCCATCGAGTAACGTGTCTCCACTGACAATCCACCCATCCCCCTCATAGACCAGGTCGCTCACCGAATGGCCGGGGCAGGCATGCACCTTCAAACCAAAATGCGCCGGAAAGTCTTCCTCCACAATCCGGTAGCCCGGTGGGAACTCGGAATAGATTGCATCTTCTCTATAGGCCTTGTCAAATTGGCGCAGCCAGCTCTTTGGGAAACCCACTTCAGCCATCAACGCGGCGATTCCCTGCCGTCTCTCTTCCCAGCGGACAATTTTCAGGTGATCAGCCTCCGGCATATAAACCGTCACCCCCTGCTCCGCCAGCCACAGAGCCTGTCCCCAGTGTTCAATATGGCCGTGGGTCAGAATGAGATTCTTCAGTCGGGAGAGATCAATATTTTTCGTTAGAAAGCGACGGCACTCCGCCGTTGGCGGGCCGCAGTCAAAAAGGGTCAGTTCACCGTCCAGCTCGATGCTGTAGCAGTGCACCGGTCCGACAATGTAGGGTGTGGGAATAGTATGACATTGTGGTATCATGATAATTTCATAGAATAGACGTTTTTCGTTTTTCTTTACAGCTGAAGGGTTCCCTGATATGAACGCCACTGACATCCGCGAAGCAAAAGAGCTCCTCGAACTCCCGGAACGTGCCACCCTGAAGCAGATCAAAAGCAACTACCGCACCCTCCTCCGCCGCTGGCATCCCGACACCGGCGGCAACAAAGAAGCCTGTGAGGAGATGACCCGCAAAATTGTCGCCGCACAAAAGATTATTCTCGCCTGGTGCGAGGAATATCCCTACTCCTTTTCTGAAGAGGAACTCTCCCGCCTGCGCAGTGATGAGGAGTGGTGGCAGCAACGTTTTGGAAAGAATTCCCCCTGGCATGACTCCTGAGATTCACTCCTCCCGCATCAGCAAAAGCATCGCCAGACAGACAATTCCCACCCCCGGCAACGCCGCAGGCTGCGGCATACCATGCCCAAGCAGCAGGTCGTAGAGCAGCACCAGTGCCGGATAGGTGTAAGAATACGCCATCACCCGCGTCGGCCCCAGGACCGGCACACAGACCTGCACGAGGTAGAAAGAGACGATGGTGGTGAAAATGGCGAGATAGAGGATTCCGAGCCACACCCCCACATCAATTGACACAAGGTCCGTGTGCAGAAGTTGATGTCCTGCCGCCAGAGCCATCCACACCATACCACTGACGAGAATCCACCAGGTAATCACCTCCATGGTGTCATCGGCCTTGAAAAAGAGCTTGATCAGCGGAGTGTAGAGCGACATGGCAAGGCAGGCAAGTGCGAAGATTTTATCTCCGTATCCCCAGTGCATGGTGAACAGTATCGACAATTGACCGTCGCACAGCACCCACAGCGCACCTGCCAGACCAAGCAGCAGAGCAGAACCGCGCCACAGGCTGATCGCCTCCCGCACCAGCAGCAGTGAAAAGAGCGAAGAGAGAGCCGGAACAAGGGTATAGATAACGCTGGTGTTGAGGGCAGTGGTGTAGCGAAGGGCATAGAACATGCCTATAAAAAACCCGGTGAGGCAGAGGCTGACAATGCTGCAGCGCAGCAGGGTTCGCAACGGCACAGTAAAGGTCGTGCGCCAGCCAAAGCGGAGAAAGATCCACGGGCAGAAAAGCGCTGCCGCCACGATAAAGCGGACAAGGGTGAGCACCGCCGGATCCAGCCCCCGGGTTATTTTTGCCCCCACCACAAAGGTGGAGGCAATAAGCAGAGATGTAAAGATCGTGAAAGCGTGGGCGGTGAAAAGAGAGACTCCAGCTGCTGTTTTACTCCGGCTCACTCAAACCGCACCTTTGTCTTGTCTACAGACGCTGCATGTTCCTGCGTTTTTTTGATAGTGGCCATGGCGGTGGCGATCATTGAGCTGACATCAGCGGCGTTGGCAGGGATGATCATGGTATTGCTGGTCTGTGCCAGTTTACCGAACTGGTTGACGTAGTTCTGAGCGACCTCGAGGTTGGCAGCCTCAATACCGCCGGGGGAAGCCAGAACATCGGCCACAAGGCGCACACCTTCGGCGGTAGCTTTCGCCACCATGAGAATCTCCTGAGCCTTCCCTTCCGCCTCATTGATACGCTTCATTTTCTCCCCTTCAGAGAGGAAGATCGCCTCGCCGCGGTCACCTTCAGCGCGGTTGAGAATCGCCTGTTTCTCCCCTTCGGAACGCGCGATCTCAGCCCGCTTCTCCCGTTCGGCCTTCATCTGTTTTTCCATCGCCTCAAGCACCGTTCGCGGCGGCTGGATATCACGAATCTCATACCGCAGCACCTTCACCCCCCAGTTGGAGGCAGCTTCATCAAGGGCCGCAACGACCTGGCCGTTGAGACTTTCCCGCGCCTCAAAGGTATTGTCGAGAGAAATTTTGCCAATGGCGGAACGCAGAGAGGTCTGCGCCAGCTGGGCAGTGGCGAAATGGTAATTATCAATCCCGTAGGCGGAGAGTTTGGCGTTTATCACCTGCAGGTAAAGCACACCGTCCACCTCAAGAGTAACGTTGTCGGCAGTGATACAGGTCTGCGCCGAGATGTCGAGGGGTTCTTCCTTTAAGCTTCGCTTATAAGCCACGCGATCAAGAAAGGGGAGGAGAATATGAAAACCGGCACCAAGGGTCGTCCGGTATTTCCCGAGTCGCTCCACCACAAACTCCGAACGTTGTGGAACAACAACAGCAGTTTTCAGCAACAGAATAATGATGGCTGCGATGATAATCAGCAGTGCGATTGTTCCTGAGGTCATGTCTTTATTCTCCTGTAGTTTCTATATGTTGTGCGTTTACATGCGGCCTGCGCAGAGACCTGCGGGATTCAGGAATGCTGCAGAGGCGCCACTTCCATAATGAGATTTTTCTGCCTGACGATGGAAACCACACTCCCGGCCTCAACAG
>JBFHIO010000332.1:0-2978 GCA_041596435.1 Desulforhopalus sp.
CCGCCGCTGCTGTTCACCGCAGCTCTTATCTGCCACAAATTCACCGGGGTGGCAAGTACACGACCAACCTACAGCTTCACCACGTATTTTTTTACTACCTTTCTCGCCGGCAGCTTTTTTTTCCTCAATAAAGACGATTACATCTACTGGCTGGCGACAGCGCTGACTCTCACGATGATTCTCTTCTTTATCCGTCCCAGAGAGGAAGTAGAAGAGCACAGCGGACAAATGATATTAAACCCAAAGATATGGCTTGTTCCCGCCATTGCACTGCTGGTCTCTGCAGGCTACTTCCTCGACCCGGTGGTAAACTACGCGGCGACCGCCTCAAAGGCACCCAAGGGAGTGATAGGTTTTCTCGTTCTCTCCCTGTTGACGAGCTGGCCGGAGTTTAAATCCTGCATCGCGCTGCTCCACCGTAACAACCCGCTTGGAGCGATTCTCAACATCACCGTCTCCAACATCACCAACATCTGGCTCGCCGCTGCCGGACTGGTAGTTTATGTGACAGGACGCCTGTAAAATCTCCTGAAGCCCCTGGTTTCCTGCTGTTTCCGGGAAAAGAAAACTTCTCGGGCAACCCAGCATAAACCACAGGAGGATGGAAGAGAACCAAAAAGGGAAAAGCATGTTAAGCATGCTTTTCCCTTTTTGAGTTCCCTTCGTCCAGCCTCTCTTCACACAACAATCATCATGAAGTGCCAGGAGTGAAAAGAACGGACCTTCAAGACACCCTTAAAGATCCCTGTACTCCCTTCTTAATCTCCTAAACGGTTGAGACTGTTAACAACCGCCTCAATAGAGGCAATAGTGATATCGGTATCCACCCCAACTCCCCAGGCAGAGCGTCCATCGGGCCGGCGAATCTCAATATACGCCGCAGCTTTCGCACTGGAGTTGCGGGTCAGTGCATGTTCGTGATAGTGAAGCAGGGTAAAATCTCCCACCACATTTTTCTTCAATCCGCTGCAGAAGGCATCAAGCGGACCATTTCCATTCACCAGGAAGGACTTCTCTTCCCCGTTCACAGCTACCGTCGCCTTTACTTCAGCCAGTGATTCCACCGTGTTTTCACTGCGGCTGTGCCGCTTCACCACGTTGAAATCCTGGAGAACCAGCGGTTTAGTTACTTGCAGGTAGGATTGATTGAAGACCTCATAAATTTCTTTATGCTCCAGTTCGCGTCCATCACGGTCGGTAACAGCCTGTACCAGCCGACCGAATTCGGGGTGCATGGACTTGGGAAGTTTGAAACCAAAATCTCGTTCCATGATGTAGGCAACACCACCTTTTCCTGACTGGCTGTTGATCCTGATAATTGATTCGTATGTTCGCCCCACATCCGTGGGATCAATCGGCAGATAGGGTACGGCCCAGTAATGGCTGGAACTCTCGGCATAGGCGTTCATTCCTTTGTTGATGGCATCCTGATGTGATCCGGAAAAAGCTGTATAGACCAATTCCCCCGCATAGGGATGCCGGGGATGTACCGGCAGCTGCGTTACTTTCTCATACACCTTGATGAGGTGGTCGATGTTGCTCATGTCAAGCTGCGGATCAACCCCCTGGCTGAACATGTTGAGCGCGAGGGTGACGATATCAACGTTACCTGTCCGTTCACCATTACCGAAAAGCGTGCCCTCCACCCGGTCTGCACCGGCCATCAGCGCCAGTTCGGTGGCTGCCACGGCGCTGCCGCGGTCATTATGGGCATGCAGACTGATAATTGCCGCCTCCCGGTTGTTCATTTTACTGGAGAACCACTCAATCATATCCGCATAGATATTCGGAGTGGACATCTCCACCGTTGCCGGCAGGTTGAGAATGATCGGATTTTCTTTCGTCGGCTGCATCACGTCCATCACCCGTTCACAAATCTCGAGTGCAAAATCGAGTTCAGTGCCGGTAAAGCTCTCGGGGGAGTATTCATAGCGGAATTTCGTCTGCGGATACTTTTTCTCCTCCTCGAGGAGCAACTTCGCCCCCTGCACGGCGAGCTCGATAATTTCCTGTTTCTTCATACGAAAGACCACTTTCCGCTGGAGAATGGAGGTCGAGTTGTAAAGATGAACAATTGCCTCCTTCACTCCCTTGAGAGATTCATAGGTCTTTTCGATGAGATGCTGCCGCGCCTGAGTAAGCACCTGCATTACCACACCGTCGGGAATGAGGTCCTGCTCAACGAGAGCCCGGATAAAATCATACTCCACGGCTGCGGCAGAGGGAAAACCAACCTCAATCTCTTTGAAGCCAACGTCACAGAGCAGCTGAAACATCTCCAGTTTCTTTTTCAGATCCATCGGCTGGATGAGAGCCTGATTTCCGTCACGCAGGTCGACGGAACACCATGCAGGAGCCTTTTCAATGCGCTTGTCCGGCCAGGTGCGCTGCAGCCCTTCAACAAAGGGATATGCCTTGTATTTTGCGGTATCTTGCTGATTCATAGTTTCCTCTCCAGAGTAAATAAGACCAAAAAAAAAGAGGCCACAGTGTATAAACTGTGGCCTCTTCGTGGAAATGTTGTGACGTTTGACTCAGCCGCAATCCTTCCCTCTGACAACCACAGTTGTCACCAAATTGAGGAGGAGAAGTAGAAGCGAGTCTGCACCGGACATTATTTTTATTCCCTTAAAAAAATACTGAATTTAACTTCCCGAACAAGGATAAAAATACACGCGCAGCAATTCATGTCAAGCCCTTTTCTCTTTCACCTGCCGTGAAGAATTTTCCCTGTTTTCACCACTTTCACGCCCTTCCGGTTGACAGAGGCAACTGCCCCATATATATTCTGAAACTTGTTCTCATGGTAAAAGAGACAATTAATTTACCCGCAGATGAAGCCGGATGTTTTACGCTTCATTCCGCTCTCACAACAGTACGAGGTCCTATAGATGAAAAAAGTCACAGGAGCTGAGGCAATCATAAGATGTCTCAAGGAGGAAGGGGTTTCAACGATTTTCGGTTATCCCGGCGGAGCG
>JBFHIO010000333.1:0-2976 GCA_041596435.1 Desulforhopalus sp.
CCGGTCACAAGTTTTTCAACAAATTCTTTCGTCAGCATATTGTTCATTTGCGCGGCTTGCAGGCTGGATATATAGGTAGAGAGAGTATTGAGAGGCTGTCTCCACTGGTGAGCAATCACCCCAAGCATTTCACCGGCAGCTGCAAGTTTCTGGGCCTGCATCAACTGGCCTTCAGCATCGACGCGTTTTGATATATCCCGGATACTGGAGAGTGTCAGTTCCTCTTCATCGAGCCGAAATATTTTCAGACTTACAGAGGCGGGGAATTCGGTGCCGTCTGATCTGATAAAGGACCACCTGAAAATCTGCTGTTCACCTTCATGAGCTGCTTGAATAATTTTCTGCAATTTATCTTTACTGAGCCCTCCATCCGGTTGATGAGCAGGAGATATATCGAGAATACTTTTACCGGCCAGTTCGTCCCGGGTAAACCCGAACACTTCATGTGCTCTTTGGTTACACTCTGAATAGAGGGCTCCCTTGCTGATCAGGATTGCATCATTGGCCACGTTGAAAAGGGTACGGTAATACGTTTCGACCTCCTTTCTCCGGGTTATGTTCCATTCGAGGTCCTTGTTGATACCGGTAAGCTCAAGTTGGTGTTTCTCAATTGCCGTACTGTATTTCTTACTGAAAAAGAAGACTGCCAGGCCACTCACTCCTGCAACCGACAGTGCTGTAAGGGCAAGTATTGCCAAAACTTTTAAGGCAACTTCTGTGGCAAAAATCATCGTTGATTGACGAATTCTTGAATATGCCTCATCACGTGGAGCTGTTACACAGAGAAACCAGTCGGAGTTGTTGATTTTACTAAATGAGAGAACCTGCTGCCGGTTGTCGGCCGTGTGGTATCTGAGCGTCCCGAGATTTACATTCAGGTTTTTTTCTATCCCGTCTTTCAGGCCTGGTTCTATGTGTTGCAGCTTTTCCTTCATGACATACTTCTGATTAGGATGAACCAGAATAGTGCCGCTTTTCTCAATAATAAAAGCGTATCCGCTGTCACCGACCCGCAGGTTGAGGACATTTCTGACCAGTGTGTCAAGAACAGTATCGGCTCCCATAACCCCCAGCGTCTGTCTATCATATACCAGCGGCTTCACCAGGGCGATCACCAGTTTATTTGTGACCAGATCTATATAGGGCGTTGTGAAGCTGATTATGCCGGTTTCAAGAGCCCGTTTATACCAGGGTCTCGTTCGTGGATCGTAGTCATCCGGGGGAATCCATTCGGCACCATCAATGAGAACACCATCATTTCTGCCGATATACACGTCTGTAAAATGGCCGGCTTTCATGGCCATCTGTAGCGGTTTAATTGTATCGTCTTGTGTCCCTATACCGGGCAGAGGGATGGAATCTGCTGTAGCAGTGAGAATTTTCATTTGCTGGTTCAGCCAGATCTCGACAGTATCCGCTGCTTTAACGGCAAGATCTTCCTGCTGGGCGGCAATGGTTTTCTCAACGATATGTTGGGTTATCCTGTAATTGATTCCTGCGAAAATAAGAATCACCGTCGACAGGAGAACTACCATGAGTATGTATTTCTTTTTCCACAAGACCATATTGCTCCAAGATGACACGCTGACGACATTCAGGCAAAGCGCCAGCATACGGATAGCTGAACTGATTCCTCTCAGTGAAAAACTGCATGCATTTTGAATCCGGTTGCAACACTTGATCCAGAAATACTCTATTTGGAAAATAATGAAACAGGTGTCATGCAGAAAAAGGATACGGGGTGGGATATACAGGCAGTTTCAAAATCCCGGTAAGAGCGAGTACTGTCATTACGAAATACCTTCTTTAAAGCACGAAATGAAATTTTAAGGTATGCAGAAATATGCTACGTTCGAGACCTGCAGATAAACGATATGTGCATCATAATATTGATTGATTTGACCAGAGCCTCTGTATGAGTATCGGGAATAGAGTGAGACAATGAATTCAGAGAATGTATTTCAGTTTACCAGAAGCATGATGCTTATGGTTGATGGCAACGGAGCACTTTGCTATTTCAATCATATGGCTGCAAATTACTTTGATCTTCGGCAAAAGGATCATGCGGGCCAGCATGTTTCAACTCTATTGCCAGCCGGCAGTGACCCTGTGCAACGTTGCCTCATGAATGGCAAGTCTTTGCGTGATATTCCGATACTGCACAATGGTTTGCAGCTTTCACTGGATATTACACCAGTTATCAAGGATGGCAGGCAACTCGGGGTCATGTGCAACCTGCATGAACCAGCCGACATTGATCAAACTGTACCTGACAAAACGACCTTGCAGTTTCTCAATCGCTATCTGGAGGCTATTTTTGATTCTTCTTCGGATGGCATCTGGGTGTGTGACGGCAAAGGTAAGGTACTCAGTATCAATACTGCATCAGCTAAACTGAACGGTATAAAGTTATCTGAGGTAATAGGCAAGAACGTCAATGATTTACTGGATGATAGAGAGTTTGATAAATCGGTGACGGCCAAGGTGATTGCCAGCGGCAGGCAGGAAACGGTTATGCAGTTTATCTCGCGGACCAAGCGATTTCTGCTTTCTACCGGAACGCCTTCTTTAGACAAGAATGGCAACATAGATCTGATAGTCATCAACGAGCGGGATATGACTGAGCTGAATATGTTGCGAAAGCAGGTGGAGGAAAGCCAAAAGGCCAATGAGAAATTTACCGAGGAGCTTTCGGAACTCTCTTTGCTTGAACTTGAACGAAACTCGATAATTGCTGAAAGCAGCAGAATGCGGCAGATCCTGCAGATGTCGCTGAAGTTGTCTCATCTTGGAGCGTCAAATATACTCATTCTCGGGGAGTCCGGAACCGGCAAGGGGTTACTCGCCAAGCTTATCCATAAAAATAGCAGACGAAGAAAGAAAGCATTTGTGGAAATCAATTGCGCAGCCTTGCCTGAAAATCTGCTGGAGGCCGAGCTTTTCGGCTATGAAAAGGGTGCATTTAGCGGAGCGGGA
>JBFHIO010000334.1:0-2957 GCA_041596435.1 Desulforhopalus sp.
CGGGGTTCACCTCGACCTTCTCGACACCATCGGTGATCTTCAGGGCGCGAAAAAGACCTATGCTGAGGTTTATCGACAGTGGCAGGGGAAGAAGGCTGAGCTGGCCGGTCTTCTAAAGGAGGAACAGGAGAAAGAGCAGCGACTTGATTTTCTCCGCTTTCAGCTTGGTGAAATTCACGATGCCGGTCTGCAGCCGCAGGAAGACGAGACGCTGGCGGCGGAAAAGAAGCGATTGAAGAACGGGCAGTCGCTGATGGAGTTGTGCAGGGAGAGCCATTATCTTCTCTCTGGTGCATTGATGGACGGGTTGTCGCAGCTTCGTCAAAATGTTATTCAGATCGCGGCGCTGGATGAAACTGCCGATACACTTGCTGAAGAAATAAGTGATTATACCTTTAAGGCGGAAGATCTGGTTCACGAGCTGCGAAATTACCAGGGAAGTCTGGAGAGCAATCCCGTGCGGCTGGAACATATCAATGAGCGGCTTGATCTTCTTTCACAACTCAAACGCAAGTATGGCGAAACCATTGAGCAGATTCTTGCTTTTGCAGCCAGCGGTGAGGAAGAACTGCAGCATTTGGAGAATATGGAGCGGGAGATGAGCGCCCTTGTGGAGGAGGTTGCCGCGCTGGAGGAGAACGTTTTTGTCCTCGGCGGTGAACTCAGCCGCAGCCGCCAGAAGACGGCGGCTGCCATGGAGGGGGCAATGGTGGCGGAGCTGGCTTCACTGTCGTTTAATCGGCCGATATTTGAAGTCAACTTTGCGGCTCCGGACATGTCTCGTGATAAGGCTCTTGCTGCGGCAGGCCCTGACGGCTGGGATACTGTTGAGTTCTTTTTCTCCGCCAACCCCGGAGAGGCTGCACGGCCGCTGGCGAAGATTGCCTCCGGCGGTGAGCTCTCCCGTCTGCTGCTTGCCATGAAGTGTCTTCTGGCGAAGAAAGATATGGTGGAGACGGTAATTTTTGATGAGGTGGATACCGGAATTGGAGGAGAAGCCGCTGAGGCTGTGGCTCGCAAGATACAGGAGCTGGCAGGTCATCATCAGGTCTTTTGTATTACTCATCTGCCGCAGATTGCTGCCCGGGGCGGTCTGCATCTTGAAGTTGCGAAGTCGGTACAGGGAGAGCGCACCCGCACGGATGTGAGGGTGCTTGGTGAAGAAGAGCGTGTTGAAGAGCTGGTACGAATGCTGGCTGGAGATTCAGCCACTGAGCAGACGGAAGCCTGGGCTCGGGATCTCCTCCAAAAAAGAGGATCTTGAAACAGCCTGCGTGTTGTTGATATGCGAGGCTCAGGATAAATTTTTGACTGTAACGAAGAAGATGGACAAAAGACGGGTTATTTAAAATACCCAAAAGAATTGAAAGGAGCAGTTTACGTGATTGAAGCAGCAGGTGACAAGGTAAAGGCGCTGGCACTCTATTCTGGAGGGCTGGATTCCATTCTTGCCACCCGGGTGGTAATGGCCCAGGGTGTTGAGGTTGAGGCGATACAGTTTGTAACCCCATTTTTTAATTATGAGATTATAGCGGATATCCAGGCATATAAAGATTATGTATTAAAACAGTTTGGCATAAAAGTTCATGTCGAGGATATCACTGAACCGTATCTTGCCATGCTGCGGAATCCCGATCACGGATTCGGCAAAAACTTCAATCCCTGTATCGATTGCAAAATCATGATGATAACCCGGGCAAAGGAGCTGCTTGTCGAACGTGGTGCTTCTTTCCTTATTTCAGGAGAAGTGCTGGGGCAGCGGCCGATGTCACAGCGTCGTGATACGTTGAATCTTATTGAGCGTGATGCAGAGGTCCATTCGCTTCTCCTGCGGCCGCTTTCGGCACAGTCAATGCCGGAGACGGAAGCGGAATTGCAGGGCTGGGTGGATCGTTCGAAGCTCTATGGCATCAGCGGTCGAGGGCGTTCTGACCAGATAGCTCTGGCGCGGGAGATGGGCATTTCAGACTATCCCGCTCCGGCGGGAGGCTGTATTCTTGCCGATCCCATTCTCAGCCGGAGAATCAAGGATTTATATAGCAGCTTAAGTCCGCTTGACAACGATCCCGTCAGTGTTGGCGATGTGCGCTCACTGCTGGTTGGCCGACAGATTCACCTTCCCTCGGGCGGGTGGCTGGTTATGGGACGGGATGAACCGGAGAATGACCGCCTGGAGCTGCTTGCCGGTACGCAGGATGTGCTGCTTGCCATGGAGGAGTGGCCAGGGCCATCAGCAATCCTGAAGAAAACGGAAGGGTACAGTGACAGTGAACAGCTTTCATCTGATATTGAGCTGGCCGCTTCTTTGATGGTACGTTACGCGCGGAAGATTCCGGCTGATGATCCCCGCCGAAGCCGGGAAGTCCTTGTCTTCCGGGGTGGAGATCGCAGTTCTGTTCCAGAATCTCTTGACGTGGAGGCGTATCCGGCTGAAGATTTCCGTACGTGGATACTGAAGTAGCTTTTTGAAACGGCAGTATTGTTGACCTGCAGAAATCATTTTTTAAAATTGTTACGAGGAGAACGTGCATGGCCAGAGAATCGAAACCAGTTGTTTCTTTTGAAGAGACAATGGAAAAACTTGATATTCGCACTGGAAGAATAATCGCGGTGGAGCTGGAGACACAAACGCCAAAACTGACATATAAAATGACTATTGATTTTGGGAAATTCGGTACCAGAACGAGTTATGGTCGTTTTACAAAACATCCAGTGGAAGAGGTGAA
The DNA here is from genome assembly GCA_041596435.1 of Desulforhopalus sp. Lineage (GTDB taxonomy): Bacteria > Desulfobacterota > Desulfobulbia > Desulfobulbales > Desulfocapsaceae > Desulforhopalus. The sequence goes on from JBFHIO010000334.1 coordinate 2,727, forward strand.
AGACAGGCTTGTTCTCGCTGTCCTGAACTTTGAGCCCAAAAAGATGGGGCCGGTTATATCAGAAGTTTTGGTTTTGGGCGTGCAATATCCAAAGGCTGACAGTGGTGAGGCGACTTTCGTCTCCCCTGCAGCAAATGCGAAGATAGGCAGTAAACTTTTTTAAAACGCTGAGATAGCCCGTTGTGTAACTGCCGGAGGAGAAGTGAGGCAAAAAAAAAAGATAAATTTTGC
>JBFHIO010000335.1:0-2946 GCA_041596435.1 Desulforhopalus sp.
AGCATTCGTTATCTTGACGAGCAGGCTGAGCAGCAGGGCGAAGAGGGTAGCACCTGCCCCGGCGGTAACCATGAGAATGCCGGAGGAGAAATGGCCGTCCACACAGGCGAAGAGTATTCCGGCAAGAAGGATAGTTATAAAGGCGCAGAAGGAAGCCACGGAGAGCACGCGCCCCTTTTCTGTCTCCTTTGGACGCACTTGCAGGATGGTAGTGGTGGGGATGAGGAAGATGCCTCCGGCGCAACCCGTTGCGGAAAGGGTGAGCAGCAGCCAGGCAAAGCGGGTGGATTCGGGGAAGAGCGGTGTCAGACCGGCCAGCGTCAGGCACACTCCCATGCCGAGGGCCGAGGGGGAGAGCCAGCGGGTCCAGGTTGCGGCGGTGGTCAGTTTTGAAGCAATGAAAGATCCGACACAGACGCCGAGCATTAATGACATGGAGAGGAAGCTGGTGCGGGTCTGGCTGAAATTTAACTGATGGATGCCGAGGGTGTTGATGAGCTGTATTGCGAGTACGGATATAAAGTAGAACCAGGCATCGCAGAGGATGCCGAGGAGCAGGTGGAGGTCGGTACTGATCTTTTTGAGGTCAACGAGGGAGCGCACCGGGCCGAACCACGGAAAGCTCTGGGTCCCGCCGGCGGCGGGTCTTCTGCCGAGGCCGAAGCTGGTAAGAAAACCGATGAGAGCGACCACGACAGTAATTCCAGCGACAAACGAGACCCCGAAGGTGACGTTATGGCCGTCGAATTGTGGCAGGGATTCCGGCGCCAGCCACTGCAGGTCGAGACAGACTCCGGCGAAAGCGATGCCGAAGAGAATGGCGAGGGTGGTTGCCAGTTTGAGGATGGCGTTGACCTGTGGCACTTTGGCGACGCTGAACATCTCGGGAATGGAGCCGTTCAGCGCCGGGCTGAAGAACGTGGACTGGAAACCCATTATGAAGATCATGGCGAGAATCAGCGGCCAGCTTTGCTGCATCAGTCCCAGTCCGCCTGTCAGCATTGCTGCGACCTCCAGTCCTTTGGCTGCGATGATGACCCGGCGTTTGGAAAAACGATCGGCGCACCAGCCGCCATAGGCGGAAAAAAGAATAAACGGCAGGGCGAAGAGTACCGTGGCATAGCCCTGCAGGCGGCTCAGCCCTGCGGTGACGGCGAGCAGCATGGCCGCCTGTTTGAAAAAGTTGTCGTTGAAGACGCCAAGGCAGTAGGTTGTGGCCATGGCGATGAAGGCCATTCGCGTTTTCCGAGATTTTTTTTCAGACATAAGTGGTCCTGTTGATTGATGATGGAGACAGTGAGGGAGTTTTGGGATATCCCCCGATCTCTGCCTCTAAAACAGGATATATGGCATTTGAGAAAAAGGCAGTATCTTGTTGAAAAAGTTAAAATAAAAGAAGGGCTGGATGGGGGTAATAAGTGTTACAAAAGCCGTTTGAAAAAGAGAGTGTGTTCTCCCTCTGGTTCAGTCACCAGACACAAACTGCAGGTTGTTATGCACATGTTGGCAATATGTGCCATCAGCTCTGGCAGGAGAGAGCAAGGCTGTATATGGAGAGAAAATTATATTGACTGCTCTGTGGTCCTATGACCAAAAGGGCGGCAGGATGCACTTTGTTCTGTTGACAAAATGCTTCAATAAACTCTTTTTTGTGCAAACATGTCGGATGTAAAACAGTGGATCTGGCAGGTGCAGCAATAATTTTTTTCACCGGCGGATCTTCCTGACATTCCCTTATTAACAATAATCTGAATGATGTTCAGGATCGACGATCTCCCGAAACTTCGCCACTACCTGTTGAAAATCCGCCCAGGCATCCTTTTTCATCCCCGGATTTCGCAGTAATGCCGCCGGATGGTAGGTTGGCATTACCAGTCGTCCCTGCCATTCCATCCACTGCCCGCGAATCTTTGTGATGCGCAGTTTCGGATCAATTAATCCCTTGAGCGCTGTTGCTCCGAGGAGAATAATGATTTTGGGATCAATCAACTCAATCTGCTTGTACAGCCATGGCAGACAGGCGGCACGTTCTTCAGGTTTCGGGTCGCGGTTGTCCGGTGGCCGACATTTCACAATGTTGCCAATAAAGATATGCTCCTGCCTGCTGAAACCGCATACCTCCAGGATTCGGTCAAGGAGCTGTCCCGACTTGCCGACAAAGGGGTGTCCCTGCTGGTCTTCGTAATAGCCCGGCCCCTCGCCAATAAATAAAATCTCCGCGTGAGGATCCCCCTCGCCAAAAACCACATGGTTACGGGTTTCGGCCAGTGCACATTTTCGGCAGTGCAGGACCTGTTCCTCCAATTCTTTCAGTTCTTTCTCGCGCTGCGCCATGTCCGCCGTATTGTCTGTCATTCTTTTTACTCCCTTATCCAACATAATAAAATGATGTCAAAAATATTAAAATACATACGACCATAAAGACATTCAAATACCGGTTTTCCGCTGGTATGATCTCTCTCTGTGGAGAAATCCAACCACCTTTTTCGGGAGAGTGCTATCACTTTTCGCTGTCAGTCTACCCTCGGAACCTCAAAGTTATGTCTGTGGTAAGTTTTTCTCCTGTTCCTCGAATATGAATGAAATACAAGGTTCTTCAAGATGCCTTTTAGAGAGTGGCAACAATTGTATCTATGAGTATTTTATGGCTAACATGACGGACGGTACCGGTCTTTATTTCTTGTTGCCTGTCAGTAAATCGACTCCAGAAAGTAATATGGCTGATCATCTCATTGCTCCCTTTCTTATACGTTTTCCTGTACCCGCCGGTATTGCGCGGCAGCGGTTGACGCGTAGACTCTGATATTCCCGAGCGGGGAGAAATGATTGACCTGTTGTTCAATAACAACAAATTCTTTGATGGGGTTGCCTATGGGTTGTACGGGAGAAGCATCGTTTTCTCCTTTTGGCACAGTGACCTTTTGTACCTTTTCTCTATTTTCTGAC
>JBFHIO010000336.1:0-2929 GCA_041596435.1 Desulforhopalus sp.
AAGGGTGGACTCCTTTGTCCCCGGCAGCAAAGAAAGCAACGTCCCGCTGGAGGGCAGATTAGAGACGTAGAGGGTGCCAATCTGTGTTTCCCCCTTCCCTTTGCGCAAAGTCATCGCAAAATCAGAGAGGTAACCGCGGAAACTCCCGGTTTCCCAGAAGGGAATAAAACTTTCTCCATTCCAGGTAAGTCCGGTAATTGTTCCTGAATTGAAAAGCCGCAGGCGGGTGAAAAGCCCCAGCGAAGGCATGCTGCTCTGCGCAACCACAATTTCTTTATGCCCATCTCCGTTAAAATCGGCCACGAGGATACGTCCCGGCATATAGAGAAGCTCACGATCGGCGTCCTCTTCTACGGAAAAAGAGGTGCGACTCTGTTTGTCGGTAGCCTCTCCCTGAGTCGGGCCGAGATAAAGCCTGCTGCCACCATAGAGTTTTTCACTCACGTAGAGCAAATCATTGGCGCCACTGAAGACCTTGAGGTGATTATGTCCACCGATGGCAACCAATTCAGCCGTGTTGTCCCCATCAAGATCAGCATATTCAAAATCGAAGAGATTAACCGATTTCGGCAGCGGCAGTCGTTCTCCCAGTTGCACGTCCCCCTTACTGTCAAAGGAGGAAATAAACACCCCGGGACGACGCAGCGCAATCTTCGCCAGTCCGCGGCGCTGAGCCAGCAAAGTCATACCGCGACCGGGCAGGATCACGGGACGGATGTAAAAAGGAATATTTTTCTTCTTCCAGGCAAAACCCTTCTGTTTCGACCAGGAGAGCACACTCGACTCAGGCTTCAGACCTCTGGTGGCACTGAGGTAGAGACTTTGCACGCCATCTCTGTTGAGGTCAGCAAAATTCCAGGCATGTACCCGCAGGCCAGAGGGCAGAGAGCAGGCATTCACCGGACTCAAACGGCGACTGAGGAACTGCCGCACCTCGATCCGATCAGAGAAGAAGAGGAAGACCTCCCGGGTTCCGTCTCCATCAGCATCAACGACCTGTAAACCAAGAAGTTTATCCTCAAAATCAAAGTGACTGCGAGCTCCGACATTTTTTGCACTGAACCCCTTACTGCCGGTGATGGCGGCAAGACTGGAATATTGTCCACGCTTCCAGGCCTCTTCGGGGTGCCGGGTGACAAAAGCTCCCATACCGTTCTTCTCTTCAGTATCCATAGAAACTGAACGCTGCTCTTCAAAAGCCCCGGTGTTAATATTCCGGGCCAGCTCGGCCATATCGGAGATAAGACTGCCATCCTGGCGGGACAGTGCAGAAAAACTCAACGGCGATGTGTCGTGATCGAGACCGCCGTTGATAATGGGAAGAAGGTTGACCTGAACTTTTACTCCTCCCTTCATCTGAAAAAGAGAGCCGGTGACGAGATATGTCTCATCATTCTTCCTGCCGATTCCCTTGAATTTTTTGCCACCGGCAAGCTGCTCAAGCTGCACCGCCGACATGCCATTATCAAGGACATTCACCCCGGAATGTGAGGCGAGGCGGCTGATAAGCATCGTCTGGATACTATCACGCATGTCGCTGTATTGACCGCCATCTGAGGCATCAAAAGGAACAATGAGCAGATTAATGTTCTTAGCCTCTGCTGTGAGAGGCAGGAAAAATACCGCCGACAGCAGCAGGAGTTTCAAACAAACTTTTTTCATGGCTTCAACCTCAGGTATAAAAGAGTCAAAAACGCCTCGGACCTTTGTGCGGGCGCTCAAAAAAAACGAAATCAGCTGCGGGCCACAAGCCCCATTTTTCTGGCAAGCAACTTCAGATCAGCCCAGGCTGCCCGTTTGAGACTCAGGTCGGCAAGCAGTGTCGTCGGATGCCAGGTGACCAGCATGGGGATCGGATTACCCTCTCTGAGCTGATACGGGTAGAAACGCCCCCGCACCTGCGGCACCTGATAGTCGGAATTAAGCACGGAACGTACGGGAACAGCCCCCATCAGACAGATAAATTCAGGACGGACAACGGCAATTTCGGAAGCAATGTGGACAAGACAGCTCTTTGCGTGTTTCGGAGCGGGGTGTTTTCCTTTCGCAGGACTGCACTTGATGGCGTTACTGACATAGACCGACTCCAGCGGCAGATGAAGGGCCTGCATCATGAGAACCAGCATCTCATCTTCATTGACACCGAAGAGTTGACCATCCCCGGATTGCGGCCAGGTGCCGATCACCATCAGCTTTACTGGCCCCCCGCCCTCCGCCAGTCTCCTTCCGACGGGACGCAGGGAGCATCCTTCATGAAGTTCGCAGGAGGAGCAGGCGGCAACCGCCGCATTGATTTTTGCCAGGGACGCTGCCACGGTATCCGCCATGGCCGCAGCATCGACATCCCCATGCTGCACGGGCACAGGACGGGGATGCGAAGGAGCAGTACGAACAGCCTGGGCCCCCCCCCGTTCCACTCCGGCAGGCAGCCCCGTTCTCTCTCCACTCGAAATCCCCGGGGGAAGAGCCGGAGGGACAGCAAAGAAGGCCTCAAGGGCCGCACTTTTCGGCCAGGGATCAATCCCGAGGGCGCGATGATAACACAGGATTCCCCGCAGAGCGTCCATCAGTTCAAGGCCGGAATACTCCGAACCTCTTCCCGCTGTGTCTGTCATTTCTGCGGCCCTTTCTCAAAGGGATAGGTAAAGAGATCACAGCTGCCATTATTATTCTTGCGCTCACTGTGAAACACCCCCTTCGCACTGAAAGCAAAAGCCTTTGTGTCTGCCGGAAGCTTCCCTGTCTTTTTCACCTTAAACGGCTTGTCCACCGACTGCAGGTAAGTATAGAACGGCGTAATATCCTCCGAACTGAGGACCTTCCCCTCTTTATCTGTAAAACTGACGAGGAGGCGAAAGTATGCCACTTTGGGAAAAGTGTTATAGAGAGACGGCAGAACAGCAACCTTTCCCTGGAAGGTAAAATCATC
>JBFHIO010000337.1:0-2921 GCA_041596435.1 Desulforhopalus sp.
AGGAAATAACACCGGGACGATAGACATCTCGCTGAAATTCTCTTCGTCTGATGGCACAAAGCCGTATTTGTACTGAATTGAGTCGTTTCTGCACGCATTGCTCCCGTCGAATCCATTTTGGCCAAGACGCCGGCCCGTGAAGTTCAGGGCCGACGCAATTGTTTTTGTTTAATTCCCTGCCTGCCTAATCCCAGTTAAGTTTTCTTCTTGCTTCCTTGAAGTCTGAGATAATCATATTTGCCATCTTGACCGGGTCCGGATCCACATTCATGCAGGAGCCAAGCAATTCCCTCGTACCTCCATATAAAAAGTCTTTCACTTTTTTAGACCCCTCCACAGGCGCATGGACACAGTGGTAAGAATCAAAGCCGAGCATGCGAAACGCAAGTGCTGCACCCACGCCTTTTTCGTTAGACCATTCCGGAGTGACTTCGGCAAAAGGAAGATCCTTAATCGGATGACCAATCAGTCCTGCTATCGTCGCAAAGGTACTCACTGCATGTGCATTATCTATACACTCACCGAAGTGCCAGGCGGGAGGCATTGTGGAACCAAGAAATTCTCTGAGGCGGGTCCCGCATTTATCCTGTCCTTTCAATGAACAGTAACCAAGTTTGGCCATAGGAAAGGCAGCGCAACCGTTGGTGAAAATCAGGATGTTATTTTTCAGCAGGATATCAGCGACATCGATAATTGCTTTTTCATAAACAATTCGGGTATTGGTGCATCCGGCCATGTTGATAATTCCCAGAATTCTTCCGTCTTTTAAAGCGTCAGCAATAGGCTGAATCGTGCCACCGTAGTGTTCAGTGAGATATTCAAGGCCGAATCCAACTTCAGCCTCGATTTCGTAGGAAGGAATATGTCTTTTCACATCCCGCCGGTTTGTGAAGCTCTCAATTGCCCGGGTGATGATTCGTTCTGCCAGTTGTGGTAGCTTGTTCAGGTCAGAGAGGTCCCGTTTGTACCCAATATGCTCGGCGCCTGGCAGTCGGTTTGATTCGTTTGTGGTGACAACTACCGTCTTATAGCAGTCGGCAACATCCATAATCCCCGGGAAAACTTCCTGAATATCGGCTAGCCAGAGATCCAGCGCGCCTGTTGCCACAACGAGTTCAGAACCGTTGGCGTTGGAGAGCGGAATGACACCCCCGAGGCGGTACAGTGTCGACAGGCCGGAACAGCAGATTCCATAGAACTGAATTCCTTCGGCTCCTGCGTCCTTCGCCATCTTGAGGAATCTCTCAGTTCTCGCAAGTTTTACGACTTCAGTGGCAAGCATCGGGGCATGCCCGTGAATAGCGATGTTGACATGATCCTTTGTCAGTGCTCCGAGGTTCGCTTTGGTGGTACCGCGCCCCGGGACACCATAAAGACAGTCACCAGCGATGGACCCACCCACAACGCTGTTCATTGAAAAGGTAAGTCCCAGACGCAGGAATTGGTCCATGGCTTTACGCCAGTCACCCTGCGTGCCCACCGTGGTGGCATGCAACGCCTCAAATACCTCATGATAGGAACTGATAGGCATTATCCCCAGTTCATCCCATACTTTCTGGCGTTCAGGCGGGGCAATCGCCTGAAGCGTTCGATGTGGACCAGGAACAGTGCGGCACATATCTTCAAGCAGGATATCGGCAATCTCACCAGCCAGTGTTTCAACTGTTTTGTCTTCGGTTTCAAGACCGAATACCCCGGCAATGCCCAGTACCTTTTCTTTGCCGATGATCGGGAGATCAATTTCAGCTGCTGCAGCTTTCTTTAACGTCAGCATAACTTCACGGGCACGCGCCCCATGAGCTGCGACACCGCCAGCGGCAGCGCGGACCATATTGCGAGCGACGATAAGGTCTGCATTGGCCCCACATGTTCCGCGGGGAGACTTTTCTGTAATTTTACATGGGCCGAGCGAACATACCTTGCAGCAGATACCTGCGAGGCCAAAAGCACAATGGGGTTTTTGTTGGTCAAACCGATCAAAGCAGTTTTCAAGGCCATTGCTCTCCATGTAGGCAACCATTTCCCGAACTGCAGCATCCGGAGCCTGCTCAATAACATCTTTTTTACTGGCGAAAGACTTGCGATATTCTTTAATCGCCGCCAGGTAATCCGTGAAGTCGTTATCATGATGATGGTGGTGGTGATCGTGATGAATACCGTGAACGTGTGTATCATGTAAATGATGTGTATCTCCCATGGATGATGCTCCTTTTTGGATACCATTTGAAAAAGTTGTTGGATACGAGGTAGTCCCGTACCAAACGTTTACTCCCTCATTCTGAAAGACAACCGGCTGGAGTCAGATCTTCCTCCAAAGGTTGTCACACAGTTGCCAGGGATGGCCGAATGCATAAGTCGGTACAGATCCGTCAAGCGCAGTAGAGCAAAGATGGTGCCATATAGATTTGTTGAGCATATATTGCTGTAATTGTTAGATATGTGTGACGTGGCTTGTCGAGTGGATGAACGTAATTCAGTTGAAAACGAAATAGCGTTGCTTAAACAACGCTATTTCGTTCTTATCTTTTGAGGGATCAGGCGATGATTGGCAGGGTGAGCAGGGAAATCAATGTCGAATAGAGAATGGCGAGGCAAATGCTTTCAGGGGGAGCCCGGTACTTCAAAGCCAGAACAAACGGCATGGCACCGCAGGGGCCGGCTGCGGTCAGCATTGATGTGGAACTCAAAACTGCATGGACGTCCAGAGAACAATAGACAAAAATCCATACGACTGAAGGGAAAACAATCATTTTAAGAAAAGTTATACAGGCAGCAGCGGTGTCTAGTTTCTTCACACAGGATGTTGCCAGAATAATTCCCAGACAGAAGAGAGAGGTTGGTGCCGCTGCTTTACCGACAAATGAGGTGTAGGTGTGTACCCCTTCATGGAGCTGAAGGAGGTGACGGAGGACGGCGTCGAG
>JBFHIO010000338.1:0-2884 GCA_041596435.1 Desulforhopalus sp.
CACTGGTTCCATGTCCCGTGGAGTATCTGGTATACCCGCTTGATGGTTATTGCCGGAGTTGCCACCTTCATCAGCTTTCAATCTTTTCAGCTCTATCGCTCCTGGCGCGGGTGGAAATTTTTTCTTGAGTTTATCGTCATCCTGCGTGCATGGGGAACGGTGGTGGGAGTTCTCCTCTTCTACTTTTTTATTTTCAAGATCTCTCACGCTTACTCCCGTTTTATTATACTCATCTGGTCGCTGACAACGCCTGTACTCGTTTTTGCGCTGCACACCCTTGCCCGGAAATTGCTGCGGATTTTCCGTTCCCGTGGGAAAAATGTGCGGCGTGCAGTTGTGGTCGGCGGGGGAGACCTGGGGCGGAATCTGCTTGCAGAGGTGGAGTCGATGCCGTGGACGGGGATTGAGGTTATCGGCTTTTTTGACGATAAAGTCGATCTGCAGCCGCGGAAGGGCGGGGGCGGAGAGGCGGCAAAAATGCCGGAGATTTACGGGAAACCGGTACTCGGGACGACCGCTGATATTACTGCCTACCTCAAAGCAAATGATGTGGATTATGTTTATATCGCACTGCCCATGCGTGCGGAACGTAAAATCTTCAAGATGTTGCGTGAGTGCCGCAGTCTCGGGGCTCGGATCTATCTTATTCCCGACCTCTACCTCTACGGCCTGCATCATGCTGAAGTGCAGTCTCTTGGAAGTATGCTTATCCTCAATTTTAATCCCAATACTGAGTGGAAGCGCAGTTTTGACATCATCTTCTCCCTCGCTGCCATTTTCTGTACCCTGCCGTTTACCCTGCTTATTGCTCTGGCGGTAAAACTTGCGGATGGCGGGCCGGTTTTTTATGGCCATACGCGTATTACTGCCACCGGGAAGAATTTCAAATGTCTGAAATTCCGCACCATGCGTGTCGGGGCAGATAAAATGCTGGAGAAAATTCTCAAAGAAAACCCGGAGTTGCGTGAGGAGTGGGAAACGACCTTCAAGCTGAAGAATGACCCGCGGGTGACCCTGATCGGCCGTTTTCTCCGCAAGACCAGTCTTGATGAGCTGCCGCAGTTTATCAATGTGCTCAAGGGTGAAATGAGTGTGGTTGGCGCACGGCCGGTGGTTGGTGATGAACTGACCGATTTCTACAAGGACAGCGCAGGGTTGTACTGCTCAATGAAACCGGGTATCACCGGTCCCTGGCAGGTGGGACGGCGCTCCAACGTGGATGATTATCAGGAGCGGGTTGAGATTGATGACTGGTATATCCTTAATTTCTCTCTGTGGACCGATATCAAAATTATTGCCAAGACGGTGGTGCGCATGTTCACCGGCAAGGGGGCCTATTGATGACTGTTTTTACCGGAAAAAATGTGGTGGTTGGAGTCTGCGGCTCTATTGCAGCCTTCAAAGTGGCAGGCTGGGTGAGTTCACTGACGAAGATGGAGGCAATGGTCGATGTCGCGATGACCCCGGCAGCGGAGCGCTTTGTTACTCCGCTGACCTTTGCTTCTCTTTCCGGTCGGAAAGTTTACAGTGCAATGTTCGACGGCGCCGTAGACGGTTCCATGGCCCATATAGATCTCGGACGTGAGGCAGATCTCTTTGTGGTTGCACCTGCCACGGCGGATACTATCGCGAAACTTGCCCATGGTATGGCCGACACACTGGTGACCACAGTTGCCCTTGTTGCCCGCTGTCCGAAGCGTCTTTTTCCGGCGATGAATGTGCAGATGTTTGCCAGCCCTGCTGTGCAGGAAAATTTGAAAAAACTGCGGGAATTCGGCTGGACAGTTGTGGCTCCTGCATCCGGAAGCATGGCCTGTGGCGAGGTGGGGAAGGGGCGTCTGCTGGAGTGGGTGGAGGCGCGGGAATATCTCGCTGCTGCACTCTCTCGGCAGGATCTTGCCGGGATGCGGGTGGTTGTGACCGCCGGGCCGACCCGGGAGCCAGTTGACCCGGCGCGTTTTCTCAGTAACCGTTCCTCCGGAAAAATGGGGTACGCCCTTGCCTCGGCCGCCGCTCGACGGGGTGCAGCGGTGATGTTGATCAGTGGTCCGTCAAGCCTGCCGGCACCGCCGCTGGTGACATTGAAAAGGGTGGAAACAGCCAGAGAGATGCATGATGCGGTGATGGCAGAGTCGACACAGGCGCGGGTGATTATCAAGGCTGCGGCAGTTTCTGATTATCGACCGGAGAAAGTTGCTCCGCACAAGGTGAAGAAGGAGAATATTGAGATGGAGATGCGGCTTGCGCAGAATCCAGATATTCTTTTTGCTCTCGGTGAGAAGAAACCGAAAGGGCAGATTCTTGTGGGATTTGCGGCAGAGAGCCAGAATCTTGAGGCGGAGGGGCGGCGAAAACTGACGAAGAAAAACCTGGATCTCATCTGCGTCAATGATATCAGTGCCAGTGATGCCGGCTTTGAGAGCGAGACAAACCGTATTCTGCTCCTTGACCGTGACGGTGGAGAGGAGAGGCTGCCCCTGATCTCCAAGCTGGAGACAGCAGACCGCATCCTTGATCGCGTGGTTGCTCTCAGTTGCGCGTCTTGAATTCGAGATAGACCTGCATCGCCGTTTCTTCGATGGAGCTGCCGCTGGATTCAACCACCGGGATGGAATATTTTTCGAAGATCTTCCGTGCCTGTTCCACCTCTTTTTCGCAGGTTTTATAACTGGCGTAACTGCTGTTGGCGAAACGCTTTTTACGGAAACGATGGAGGATTTTCGGGGAGATGGTCAGGCCGACCACCTTTTGCAGATTGTGAACGATGTTCTCTGAAAGACTGTTTTGTTCAAGGTCCTGCGGGACCAGTGGATAGTTGGCGGTCTTCAGTCCCATCTTGGTGGCAAGAAAGATGGAGACCGGGGTCTTTCCGGCACGGGAAATG
>JBFHIO010000339.1:0-2868 GCA_041596435.1 Desulforhopalus sp.
CTCTTTGTTACGCAGCTTTCTATGGAAAGTAATACCAAACCTGTGGGACTCGTCACGAATGCGCATGATATAGAGCAGCACGGGATTATGTGCTGGCAGCAATATCGGATTCTTCCGCCCCGGCTTGAAGAGCTTCTCTCCTTCCTCGTAGTGTTCCTTGGCAATGCCGAGCCAGTCGATATCATCATAGATCCCCAGCTCCTTTGCCACGGAAATGGCGATACCGAGCTGTCCCTTGCCGCCGTCTACCACGAAGAGATCGGGCAGATTGTCTTCCTCGATACCACGGCTCAGTCGCCGTACGAGGACCTCGCGCATCATGGCGTAGTCATTTGGTCCGTCCACGGTGCGAATCTTGAAATGTCGGAAGTTCTGCTTGTCCGCCTCGCCCTTTGTAAAGCAGACCAGCGAGCCCACTGCCTGCTTGCCGCTGATGTTGGAGATATCAAGACACTCCACCCTCGTTGGTGTGCGCACGAGATGCAGGCTTTTTTCCATGGAGGCACGCAGATTTTCCCATGAGCTCTTCTTCTTCTCTCTTTCTTCAAACACCTGCATGGCGTTGGCGTTCGCCATTTCAATGAGCCGGGCATTATCTCCTCGCTGTGGCGTTTTTATATACACGCGATGGCCCGCGCTGTCGGAAAGATTTTCCTCATGCAGTTCGATGTCTTCGAGGGGGAAAGGGAGCAGTACTTCTGAGGGAAAAACGGTGTCGCCGGCGTAGAGCTGGCCGAGGGCCTGAGAGAGAATGGCCTCGTCGTCGCCGTAGGGATCGGCGAGAAAGAAACTGCGGCTGCCATTGATCAAACCGTTGCGGATAAAGAGAATTGCCACCACTGCCGCCGCATCTTTACGGGCAAAACCAAAGATGTCCTGATCCTTGTCGTGGCTGGCGGAGATGAGTTGTTTCTCGAGGGTGCGGCTGAGGGCGGCAATCTGATCGCGCAGGGTGGCTGCGGTTTCAAACTGCAGACTGGCAGCGGCCGCCTCCATTCGGTCGGTGAGCAGCTTTACCAGTTCATGGTTGCGTCCCTCAAGCAGCATCAACACCTGGTCCACATGCTTCATATATTCCGCCCGTGAAACGTCTCCCGTGCAGGGTGCGAGGCAGCGGCCGATCTGCCGATTGAGACAGGGCCGATCCCGCATCTTCAGCACCGCTCCTTTACAGGTGCGCAGGGGAAAGAGGGAGGAGATAACCCGCAGTGTTGCCCACATCGCGCTTGCCGAAGAATAGGGGCCGAAGTAGCGGGCCCCGTCTTTCGATTTGCGCCGCGCCATGAAGGCCCGGGGCCACTCCTCCTGCACCGTTACCTTGATCCACGGATAGTTCTTGTCATCGCGCAGCAAAATATTGTAGCGCGGTTTGTGCTTCTTGATCAGCGAAGCCTCAAGGATGAGAGCCTCCTTTTCGGTGGAGGTGATGATGGTGTTCACCTTTACCACCTTCTGCAGCATTACCCCGGTTTTGTTCCACTCTTTGCCGGAGAAATGCTCGTAGGAAGAGAGACGCTTGAAGAGATCCTTCGCCTTGCCCACATAGATCACCGCCGAAGCGGCGTTGAGCATGATATACACACCGGGCTTGTGCGGAGCGGACTGCAGTGTACCTTCAGGAAGCATGTGAAATCAGTCCTTTGTGGTGTCGCAATCTTTTCCACCTGTTGCCCGGCAGTCAAGATATTCCATAATTGCCGCTGCGGAGATTTTGGCGCACTCCACTGCTTCCACCACGGTCTTTGCACCGGTGACCACATCTCCCGAGGCGAAGATGGCCGGATTGCTCGTCCTGCCGACTTTGTCCGTAATAACAAGCCCGGTCTTGCCAATCTCAATGCCGGAAAGGTTGCCGCGGGGAGCCTGACTCGCTGCGATCATCACCGAATCCGCCGGGAACAGTTCCTCCGTGCCTTCAACATTAACAATGGAGACCTTTCCGTCTGCGCTGGTTTCTTTGCGCGTAGCGCAGATGATTACCCCCTCTTCGGTAATACGTACCGGAGAGGTGTAAAATTGAAACTGCACGCCGTCAAGCCTGGCATATTCGTATTCATATTTTGTGGCACTCATATCCTCTTCACCGCGGCGGTAGAGTACCGTAACGTCACTGCCCTTGCGCAGAGCTGTACGCGCGACGTCCATGGCCACATTTCCCGCGCCGATAACCGCCACCCGCTCGCCGAGTTGATAGACGTACGGGTTCTTCAGGTAATGAATTGCATAATGGGCGTTGCCGAGGGTTTCACCTGGAAGGCGCAGCGGTTTCGGATTCCACACCCCGGTGCCGACAAATACCGCCTGATATTCCGACTGGAGCAGATCCTGCAAACTTACCACCGGCCCGATGAGGATGTTTGGTCGAATTTTCACCCCGACACGCAGAAGTGCGCGGTGGAGTTTGTCAAGAATTTTCTTTGGCAGGCGGAAGGCAGGGATGCCATATTGCAACACGCCGCCGATCTTGTCTTCTGATTCAAAAATCGTTACCTTAAAGCCGTTTATTGCAAGAATAAAGGCCATGGTGATACCAGCCGGGCCGGAACCGACAATTGCCACCCGCTCACTTCGCTGCGGAAGGAGGAAGGAGTCCTCCTGGAAACGGTCGATAAAATAGCTCGAAATGTAGTGCTCAATGGTACTCCACTGCACCGGTGTGCTCTTTTTCCCGAGGATGCAGTGCCCCTCGCAGAATTTTTCGTGGGGACAGATCAGCGAACAGACCACGGACAGCGGATTATTCTCAAACAGCAGAGAGCCGGCCGCCTTGATATTGTTTTCTTTCAGCAGGCGGATGGCCACGTTGACCGGGGTTCCCACCGGGCACGCTTTTGTGCACTGCGGTTTTTTACACTGGAGGCAGCGTTC
>JBFHIO010000340.1:0-2856 GCA_041596435.1 Desulforhopalus sp.
ATCGAAAGCAGAAGGGGTGCTCAGTCTGCAGGAGAACGAACATGAAACAACCATCCTCTTTCTGCGTCGGGCCCTTGGCTGCCTGGTGGACGGTTATGAGATTGACCAGATCCGGGACATCCTCAACACAGAGATGTATTTTTTCAAGCTGCGCCGAGAAGACTCCGAGCGGGTATTGCGCTCCATCGCAGAATATTTTCCGGCCTTCGGAATCATCGGTTCTGTGGTCGGTCTTATCACCATGATCGGTGGAATTGGCGACAGTGCAATGCTCATAACCGCCATTCCCATTGCTCTCACCTCGACGCTTTACGGTCTCATTTTCGCCAATTTTTTCATGCTCCCCTTCGCTGCCCTGATTCGCGAGCGAACCAGGCAGGAACTGCTTCTGCAGAAGATGATTATGGAGGGTGTCATCTCCATTTCCAGCGAGATGAATTCAGTGATTCTGAAAACCAAACTGGAGTCTTTCCTCACGCCCTCTGCCCGCCGGACGGCGATTATTGACTACGACAAACTGCGCAGGCGGTTCAATATCCAGCGAGAAGAGAGGGAGGAACAGGAGAACACCACAGAAAAAGATGAAGACTCTTGAGGGAAAGTCCCCTTTTTCCCTGTTGAAGGAGAAATGCTGTATCCCTTTGCTGACGCGGGATACAGCGGGCCTTGTCTCGTAACTATTTGTTATTGTTACATGTTATTTTTTTCTTACCAAAGTGCCGATACTTACGCCCGTTCATTTCAAAAGGGCTTGTCATTGATTTTCCCCATGTTAATATTTTCCTCCTTAACCATGTTTTTGTCACTCTGATTTTCCGGCGGTTCCCCTTCGCAATCAGATCTTCTCTCTTTCCATTATAACGACTTCCAGGACAGCACTATGAGCTCAGGGTTCACCCATCTCCATCTCCATACCCAATACAGTCTCCTCGATGGTGCAATCCGCATCAAAGATCTCATCGCCAGATGCAAAGAGTATGACATGGATTCAGTCGCCATCACCGACCACGGTGTCATGCTCGGTGCTCTTGAATTCTATCTCGCCTGCAAAGCAGCCGAGATCAAACCCATTATCGGCTGTGAGTTCTACATCGCCCCCATGGGACACACGTGCACGGACAATGTTCCTGAAAACCAGCGCAACCACCTCGTGCTGCTGGCGATGAATTACACCGGCTACCAGAACATGATGCATCTGGCCACCGTTGCCCAGCTCGAAGGTTACTATTATAAGCCGCGTATCGATATGGAGTTACTGCGCGAATATAATGAAGGGATTATCGCTCTCACCGCCTGTCTCAAGGGCGAAATTCCGTGGATGATTTACCAGAATAACATGGAAGGTGCCCGCCAGAAGGCAAAGGAGTATCACGAGGTTTTCGGAGACCGCCTCTACTTTGAACTGCAGGAAAACGGTATTCCCGCCCAGCAGGGGGTAAACGACGGCATGAAGCAGCTCGCCTCGGAGATGGGCGTAAAACTTGTTGCCACCAACGACTGTCACTATCTCAACAAGGAGGATGCTCACGCTCATGAGATTCTCCTCTGTATCCAGACCGGAAAACCGATGAGCGATCCCCGGCATTTCCGTTTCTCTACCGATGAGTTCTACTTTAAATCTCCAGAGGTTATGAAACGTTCCTTTGACCACTGTCCAGAGGCAATTGTTACCACTCAGGAGATTGTTAATCGCTGTAATCTCGAAATTCCCCTGGGGAACTACTCCTTCCCTGATTTTCCCATTGAGGAGGGAGAGACTTCCGAGTCAATGTTCACCAGAGAATGTCTCGAGGGCATTGAAGAGCGCTTCAATGACATGCGTGTGGCCGGCACCTACACAGAGGAGAAAGCAAAACAGTATCGTGCCCGACTCGACATGGAGATGAAAGTTATCATCACCATGGGTTTTCCCACCTATTTTCTCATCGTTGCAGACTTCATTGTCTGGGCCAAGAACAATGATATCCCGGTAGGGCCCGGGCGCGGCTCCGGTGCGGGCAGCCTTGCCGCCTTCTGCATGAAGATCACCAACATCGATCCCCTGCCCTACGGACTGATCTTCGAGCGCTTTCTTAATGTAGAACGAATCAACATGCCTGACTTTGATGTCGATTTCTGCCAGGAACGACGCGGTGAGGTTATTGACTATGTTCGCCGGACTTACGGCGGGGTAACTCAGGTTGCCCAGATCATAACCTATGGAACCATGAAAGCCCGGGGGGTGGTGCGAGACGTTGGCCGGGCGCTGGATATCCCCCTGGCGGTGGTCGACAAGGTCGCAAAACTGATTCCAGATGAATTAAAGATGACCCTCGTCAAGGCACTGGACATTGAGCCAAAAATTAAAGAAATGGCTGCCAGTGACCCTCAGATAGAAGAACTGCTGAAGGTATCACAGACCCTTGAAGGTCTGGCCCGTCATACCTCCACCCACGCCGCCGGAGTTGTCATTTCCCCCGGTCCGATGGACCGTTTTCTTCCACTTGCACGGGGCAGTGAGGAGAAAAACAGTGATCAGCCGGGAGGGAAAAAAGGGAAGAAGAAATTTACCACCATCACCCAGTATGACGGCTATCATACGGAGAAAACAGGCCTGATCAAATTTGACTTTCTTGGTCTGAAAACTCTCACCGTTATTCACAAGGCAGTACAGCATATCAAAAAGGATAAGGGACTCGACCTCAACATCGACACGATCCCCCTTGATGATCCCGAGACCTTCGCCCTGCTCTGCCGCGGAGATGCCCTCGGCGTCTTTCAGCTGGAGAGTTCCGGGATGCGCGATCTGGTGACGAAGATGGCTCCGGAACAGTTCAGTGATCTTATCGCCCTTGTTGCCCTCTACCGCCCGGGACC
>JBFHIO010000341.1:0-2848 GCA_041596435.1 Desulforhopalus sp.
CAACCAGCTCTAATGCAATACCGTAATCGCGTTCAAAGTTTTCCAATGTTTGCCTCAACTGCGGTAAACGAAGGTTGGCTTTGTTGTGTGCATCATTTAAAGCAGCAGCGGGTGGATACCACCGTGCGAGAAACACTTTTCTTGGAATGCGGTTCTGACCAGCTCTGAAAGTGGTTTGGTTCCCATGCCTTATCACCTCATGTCTTTTACAGGGTCATGTTATCAATCACCAAGCAATATAACATCTGCTATAGCTTGTGCAAAAGCGTTTGCTGGTAAGCGTTTCACAAAGCACACCCAGCCAGAGAGACGCCCTAATCATTGCCAGCATCTCAATATAGTTTAAACAGCGCTGACTTTTGGCACACTCTCCAGCATCTCAGCGGTGAGATTGCTTGGCATCAGCTTTTTATAATCATCAACTGTTTCAGCAAATGGTAATTGTTCAAAAATGTAGCGAAGGTATTTGTATGGTTCCAGCGAGTTTGCCTTTGCCGATTCCACAAGAGAATAGATGGTGGCACTTGCCTCTGCCCCAGCAGGAGTTCCTGCAAAAAGCCAATTCCTTCGGCCTACACAAAAGGGGCGTATGGCATTCTCGGCAAGATTGTTATCAGGGGTGGCACAAGGAAAATCAACATAACCACTCAGTCGCTCCCACTGGTTCAAGGTATAGCTGATAGCTTGACCAAGTAAGCTTTTGGGAATAAGGTGAGTGGATTTCTTCACAAGCCATGCGTGCATTTTATCCAGCACAGGCTTCGCCTCTATTTGTCGGAGATCCTGCAAATCTTCTTGGTTCAAATTCTGCTTTTTCGCCTTTTTTTCGATGCGATAAAGATCTTTGATATATTGCAAGGCTACATCTGGACCACTGGCCTTTTTACTGTTCTTTCCACGGGCCTTCTGAGCTTCCTTAAATTTCCGACGCGCATGAGCCCAGCACCCGAGATGGGCAATGCTTTGTTTTTCATTGAGAAAATCATAACCAATATAGCCGTCAGTTTGCACCACGCCCTCATATCCATCAAGGAATTCAGCAGGCACACTCCCCGACCGGGTCTTGTGATAATGGAAGTAAAAAGAAGGCGCATGAGTGGATCCGCCTCGAAAGACCCACATATACGATTTACTGTTTGCAGATCTCCCCGGTTCTTTAAGGACTTGAACCGTGGTTTCATCTGCATTGATAAGCGGGCCGGAAAGAATTTCCTGTCTGAGTAGATTTTTCAATGGAATGCAAGCCTCAGCAACCCGCATTGCCCAGCGACACATAGTTGCCCTGGGGATATCGGCTCCAAGACGGGCAAATTGTCCTTCTTGCCTGTAAAATGGCAGAGCATCGACAAATTTTGCCGTAAGAATATGGGCGATTAGCCCGCCACTCGCGATAGCTTTCGGAAACAGCTGAACAGGTACCGGTGCAATCTTAACAGTAGCCCCTTTCTCTGCAGCATTCTCACACTGTTTGCAACTGTATTTAGGCCTGACGTGGCGAACGACCTGGATTACAGCCGGGATGATATCAAGCTTTTCGGAAACCTCTTCGCTTACCTTGCTCAACTTGGCACCGCAATGACAGACCTTTTGCTGCTCGTCGATATCGTGGACAATTTCAACACGCGGCAGATTGTCTGGAAGCGGCTTTCTACCTTTTTTCCGTCGAGTATGTTTTTCAACCTCAACCGGTTCTTCCGCAGTTGCCTCGGGATCTGGTTCAGGCATATCAAAAAGCATAAGCTGCGGTGACTCTTCACCATATCGGCTTTTTTCGCTTTTTCTGCCAAACAGCTTGTCGTATAGATGCCGTACTTGCTCCTGAAGCAGATGCACTTCCGCCTCATATCGGGCAATAATTTTTTTCAGCTCATCAGGATCATCTGGCAATGTGGAAGTCTTTGAAATCATGGCAGCACTATACCATTTTTCACCTCATTTTTCTAGTTATTCTATATGGTAAACCCATGTATTTGTCCTACATTCAGGTTGCTGAAGTGTAAGGCAGACGCTGGTGGGCATGGTCCAGGTCAAGGCCATTCAGCAACCATTCCAGTGCCACTTCACTCACCTCCATAACCTCTTCTTCGGAATCGGGCCAACGGAACACATCTTGCTCAAGTCTTTTCAACCATATGCAGAAACCGTTGTCCGCCCAATAAAGGATTTTTACAAGATCACGATTCCTATTACAGAAAGCGAACAAGCTGCCGGAGAACAAATCTAATCCAAACTGATCTTCAACCAGCAGGGATAGACCATTAATCGATTTCCGCATATCCGTTGCACCAAGCGCAATATACACCTTGGTTTCAGATGGTTTGAAAATCATAGCTGTTCGAGAATTCTAACAAGTTTCTTGAGAGCAGGAGCAGAGAAGTCTTCTGCGAGATCGATCCGGAATTTATCAGTGCCCAGATGCAGTGATAACCCAGCTTGAGATCTGTTGGTCTTTTTTTGCGTGGAGGATTGTACGGTCAAAGGGTAAAAACGTGCCTTTTCCTCACCAATCATTTTGAGTTTCTTCTTCCAGTAGCCGAATGTTGCCAATGCCAGGCAATGCTCTCTGCAATACTGCGCTTGAGTCAAAGGGCTGCGACTACAGTTTTCTATGTGTCGTTGCCAAAAATCCGTTTTTGATTCTTCCTGGTTTTCCTTGGTCTTTGCTAACATGCTATGCCTCCTTTGAATTTGAGGCATAATAAAACATGCTAAATGGTGAAAAAAAAGATGGGGTTTATGAGTCGCTTACGGGGAGCGACAGACAAATTTGCTGCTGTTATTGAAAGCGCTGCGCTGAATGAGCAAGAAAAGGCTGAATACTGTAGGCGAAAAGGAATTTTCCCTGAAC
>JBFHIO010000342.1:0-2843 GCA_041596435.1 Desulforhopalus sp.
CCTTGTATTTCGTTCATATTCGAAGCACAGGAAGAAAAGAGACGAAAGGCTGGATCTCCAGGATCCCCATAATTCTTACTTGCTGAAGAACAGCTCTTCTACCTCTTTTCCCGGAGGTTTGCCCAGCCAGCTTCCTGTTATAAAGCTGATCACCGCAATTGTCATCGACGGTACAATGGTATGGGTGCCGAGCAGTGTCCAGCCGCTGTACTGAATAAGAAGGTAGCCGCCGATGCCGCCGATGATGGAGAAGATGGCGCCGGTGGAGTTGGCCCGCCGCCAGTAAAGTCCGAAAATGATCGGCGCGAAGAAGGCGCACTCCAGACCGCCCATGGCGAAGAGGTTGATCCAGACTATGAGATCCGGCGGGGTAATGGCGAAGAGGATGACGAGGATACCGAGAAAAGCGGTGGTCAGCCGGGAGGCGGTGGGCAGTTTTGCGGCAAACTTTTTCTCATGCCGTTTCTCTTCACTGACGAAATAATTAAGATAGATATCCTTGATTATCGCCGCCGAGGCGAGGATCAGCAGGGAGGAGACGGTGGACATCACTGCTGCGAGGGGGGCGGCGATGAAGAGCCCTGCCACCACCGGATTCATGTACCTGGTGACGATGGTCGGGATGAGGTAGTCCGTGGACTTCAGCGTCTCCATGTCAATGACCGCCGGGGCGAAGACGCCGGAGATGTGCATTACCAGCATGAGAAAGCCGATGACGACGGTGCCGTAGATGATCGCCGCGTGCAGTGCCTTCGTGTTGGTGAAGCCCATGCCGCGTACTGCGGTCTGCGGCAGACCGAGCACACCGATTCCCACCAGGACCCAGAAGGACATGAGCCAGCTCTTGCTGATAGTGCCACCGGCGGTAATGTCGGCATAGTTTGGTGTCACCACGAGCAGCCGTGCGGTCAGCGACTCGAAACCGCCTGCCTGATAGACGATGGTTGCCAGCAGGATGACCGAACCGAGTACCATCACCAGCCCCTGGATTGTATCGGTGGTGACCACCGCCTTGAAGCCGCCGATGGCGGTGTAAAGGATGACTACCACGCCAAAGAGGAGCAGTCCGTAGACATAATCCAGCCCGGTGATGGTCTGAAAGAGCACTGCGCCGCCGATGAACTGCGACATCATCTGAGCAAGAAAAAAGAGCACGAGGCAGAGCGAAGAGATGATCACCACTGCTTTCGAGCGATAGCGGGCTCGGAGGAAATCGGTCACCGTTACCGCGCCGGTTTTACGGGAGATGAGGGCAAATTTCTTGCCGAGAATAGCGAGGATGATAAAAGCGGTGGGTACCTGGATCATCGCCAGATAGACCCACGCCAGTCCCTTCGCTGCTGCGATTCCCGGGCCGCCGATAAAACTTGAGGCACTGGTGAAGGTGGCGATGAGTGTCATTGCGAGGACCAGTCCGCCCATGGAGCGACCGCCGATGTAGTAGTCGTTAACAAACCCCATGCTCTTTTCGCCGCGCGCCTGACGGCGGCTGATAAACAGCCCGATAAAGAGGTTGAGACAGAGGTAGGTGATCACCACGCCGATGAGGATAATCTGGTAGGAGGTCATTCTTCCACCTCGCTGCCGAGATCAAAATCCTTGAAGACCAGTCTTACCAGGAGGATGCTGGCCACGCAGAAGAGGACATAGCCGACGATGCAGCTGAGAAAGAACCACATCGGCAGGCCAAAAATATAGGTGTAGGTTTCCGGGGTTCCACTTTCGGCAATGCCGTAGCCGGTGAAATACCACCAGAGAAAAAAAGCGAGATAGAGCAGGACGGAGGCGATGGCCTCGCGGTTGATCTGTTGGTTCTTTTCGTTTTCGCTGAGTTGTTGCATGAGGGTGCTCCTGTAATGATGAGGGCCTTTTTGTTCCGCAGCGCTTCTTTGCCATATTTCTGCCGGATTTTCAATACCCTGCTCCGCCGGAGAGAACATGATACCATAGGGAAGAGGAGAGTTCGATTGACTTTTTATGACATTTATGTCATTGTATTTCGCCCGCCTGGTGGGTTTTGTGGGCCATCTGCTCCGCTCTCTTGAAGGGTACCATGAAGGATCTGGTATTCAATGTTTCCTGAAATTAATCGCAAAGCCCGTTGTCCGGAACTCTACAGATATTATGCCAAAATCGACGTTCTCCGTCCTCCTTCACTTTCTGTTCCGATTTTTGCGTTTTCTCTGCGTAGTCGGCTTCACTTTCATCGGCCTGCTGCTTGTTACCTTTCTTATTGCCCGCGTGGTACCCATCGACCCGGTGCTTGCGGTGGTTGGCGACCGTGCCAGCGCTGAGACCTACGATGCCGCGCGTCTCGCCCTCGGTCTTGATCTGCCTTTGTGGAAACAGTTCTTCATGTATCTCGGCAAAGTCTGTCAGGGTGATCTCGGGACGTCCGTTCTTACCTCACGGCCGGTACTTGAGGATATTCTGCGGGTCTTCCCTGCGACCTTTGAGCTGGCCATCGTCGCCACCCTCTTTGGCGTCTGTGTCGGTGTCCCGCTGGGGGTGATCTCGGCGGTGAAACGAGGCAGTTTCCTTGATCATTTCACCCGCGTTGTCGGCCTCTTCGGTTACTCTCTGCCTATCTTCTGGCTCGGCCTTATGGGGCTGATGATCTTCTATGCCAACCTTGACTGGCTGCCGGGGCCGGGGCGGGTGGATGTCTTTTTTGAAGATATTGTCGAACCGCGCACCAATTTTCTGCTGATCGATGCAGCCCTCGCCGGGGAGTGGGATGTGTTTCGCAGCGCCTTTGCCCATCTCATTCTACCTGCCGGTCTGCTTGGTTACTACAGTATGGCGTATCTCTCCCGCATGACCCGCTCTTTCATGCTCGAACA
>JBFHIO010000343.1:0-2834 GCA_041596435.1 Desulforhopalus sp.
ACCAAACAGTGGTACCTCAGCGTCAAAGATGAAACCATGGCTCCCGCCCGCATGATCACCTTCATGGTATTGCACTCTGAAAGTTGCCCCGTCTGTCAGCAGGATCCTGATCTGAAAGACGAAATCACCAAAATTACTGAGATGATTCTCCCGGAATCCAAGATCCCAAAAGCTGTCCGACAGCAAAAGCAGGAAGAGGACGCAGCGGAAGAGGAGGAAGAAAACGCCTCTGCCACTGAGGACGAAGAGGAGGACAAGATCTCTGACGACGACAGTGACGAGAAAGAAGTTTTCCTCGATGATGACGAAGACGAGGACTGAGACAAGTCTCAGTCCTCCCACTCTTTCAATTTGCTGGCGATAAATGTATTGATCAACTGCTGCTCTGTGGTTCCCTTTCCTTCCACAGTCATCGGCTGACCAAATGCAAAGCGAGTCTTCTTTCGCCGGGTTATCCGCCCGAAATCTTTCAGCAACGTCCCGTTCTGCCATGCGTCAGTCTTCAGAGCCAGCGGAATTATAGTGGCTTTCGCCTTCTGCGCCAGCTTTACCCCGATGGAGCTCATCTGCTCCGGCTTGAATTGTAACGCCCGTGTTGTCTGCGGAAAAACGACCACTGAAATCCCATTCTCCAGCCGCGCACAACCTTCGGTGAGGACTGTTTTAAGATCCTGCCGTGGATTGGTCCGACTCACCGCAATTGGATTGCGCGACGCCATTATATATTTAAACACCGGGTAATGCAGCAGTGACTCCTTAATGACAAAGGTTACCGGCTTGAAGGGACGGATAAGCGAGGGCAGCAGCAGCGTTTCCATCATACTCATGTGGTTGCCGATGAAAATCACAGGCCCTTTCACCTTCTCAATATTCTCAAAGCCTTCCACCTCCATCTTCACACCGATCGCTTCCAGCATCCCAATCACCGAACGGCTTCCCTCCTCCCACATCTTGTCGTCATAACGGCCGCGCCAGGCAACAAACCCCGAACGCAACACCAGCCAGAGGAAATTAGCATAAAAGACAAGGGAAGGGATCAGCATCGTTATCCCGCTGCGCCGCAGATCAGGACTGACATATCTGCCATCTCGAATATTCAGCATAATCATTAAACTCCTGCTTTATCAGTGCTTGGATTTAAGACCCCGGCACCCCTGAGTCACCGGAAACATTAGGATTATATGCAGCAGGATAACACAGCCGATATTCTTTGACAAATCCTTCCCCCCTCATATAAACTAAGGTATGACAATTTTTTCGAGACTCTTTTTTGACCGCGAGGATGACCAGCTCCTTGAGCTGGTCCACAATGTCCTCAAAGGTGACACTGCTTCCCTTGACCCCCTTCTCAGCCGCAGTCTGCACCCACGCGGCATCAAGGAGCTCGCTGCCAGCCGTGGCTTGCGCATGGCCGGCGCCACCGCCCGACTCTCGGAATCTTTCTCCTCCGGAGGCGCCGAAGAACGCATCGCCGCTCTGCGCTCCCTCCGCGACGAAGTACTGCTCGCCGGCGGTGCCAACCGCCACAACACCGCCCGCGTGCTCATCCAGATCATGAAAGAAATTGTAGCGCGCATGCGGTCAGGCGGAACCGACACCACCACTCTCCTGCGCCTCGCCCACGATTTTCGTCTCGCAACCACCGGCAAACCCCGCCTCATCCGCAAAGAACTTATCCGTCGCCACCTCCTTGAGATGCCAGAGGAGTGGAACCAGTACGCCTTCGATCACCACGTCCACGACGCCAGCTCCAAGGGACGAAAAAACCCTTCACAACTTCTCCTCGATGCCTCCCTGAAAGGAATCCGCCAGCTCACTGTCGTCTACTACAACACCCTTGCTCCGGCGGTGATTGAAGAGTTGCTCACTGCGGGCAGAATCCTCGATATGGAAATCCAGGTGGCAATAGAATTCGCCGTACCCTTTCGTGACCGCTATGCCCGTATCACATGGGAACCCCGGGGCTTTGAGGATAAAAACGTCGTCCTCCGTTTCCTGCAGAACAAGGCCGTGCGGCAACTGCTTGACGACGGCAACGAAGTCGTTCGCTGGAAAGAAAAATATGTCTTCGCTGTCCTCGACGCCTTCAACGACACCCACCGCCACGAGCTCGGCAAACAGGCCGGCTGTGAAATCCCCCCCTGTGACCGCACTGAGTTTCTTAAATTTGTCGGCCCCGGCCAGCCAAGCCTGATCCACCTTGCCAGCTTCATCCGTGCCACCCTGCCACCAGGCTGCGATATTTCCCTCCAGAAAATAATCGACAGTTGTCTGCTGCCAAAATGCAATCCGCAGCTCCCCGATCCCGGTGATCCCCACAATTCCGACGCCAGCCGTCCCGCCCTGCTCCGGACCACCCTGCCTCGTCTGCTGGCCCGCCTGCGCCACCTGCAGCCCACCTCGGGATTCACCCTCAACCTCGCCAACCTCAGCCCGCAGGATATGCTCGAGCTCCTCTACCTCAGCGGCGGCGGCATCACCCACATCGAAGCCTGGAACCTGAAAAACTACGGTCAGTTTTCTGCTAACCGCCCAGGGGCCTGCTCCAGGGAGCTGAACGACGAAGCTGGTGAGCGTTGCCTGCGTCACTTCTTCACCCTCGCGGGCAACCTGCAGCGCGCCCTCTCCCGTGACAACGCCATCGCCCTTAAACAGGTGGTGCGAGATATTATCGACGACTACACCACCAGTCTCCACAAGAAAGAACAGGAGGTTCTTGCCACCAAAACCGGCCAAAAGGAGCTGCTCGAGATGAAGCAGCGCAGTCTTGATCTCCTCGACATCCTCCACAACCTGCAAAAATTTCGCAACTTCTACAGCGGTCATCTTCTCGG
>JBFHIO010000344.1:0-2821 GCA_041596435.1 Desulforhopalus sp.
ATCAACTCTGCTCACCTGCGCCGGTCACGGCTCCTGAGTTGCGCCTTTTTAATCACGAACTAGCAAAGGAACTTGAACTCCCCTTCCACACGGAGGATCCAGAGCTGACCGCCTGCCTTGCCGGCAACCTTCTCTTTGCGGATTCACAGCCCCTTGCCATGGCCTACGCCGGTCATCAATTCGGCTCGTTTGTACCGCAACTCGGAGACGGAAGAGCAATTCTCCTCGGAGAAAAGGTAGCTGCAGACGGACAGCGGTTTGATATACAACTCAAGGGTTCCGGTATAACCAGATTTTCCCGTAACGGTGATGGCCGGTCCGCTCTGGGGCCAGTGCTGCGCGAATACATCGTCAGCGAGGCAATGCATGCCCTTGGGGTTCCCACCACCCGATCCCTTGCAGTGCTGACCAGTGGTGAAAAAGTAGTGCGAAGTGAGGGCGCGATACCCGGCGCAATTCTCGTCCGGGTCGCCTCCGGACTGGTGCGGACCGGCACCTTTGAATATTTCTCTGCCCGCAATGACGAGGAAGCCGTACGCCAGCTCGCAGAATATGTCATAGCCCGCCACTACCCGGAATCTGCAGAGAACGAGAAACCTTTCCACCACCTCTTTGCGTCCATTGCCTCAGCCGGAGCACGGCTCACAGCACAGTGGATGGCGCTGGGGTTCATCCACGGAGTGATGAATACAGACAACATCGCCGTAAGCGGAGAAACCATCGACTACGGTCCCTGTGCCTTCATGGACAACTACCACCCGAACAGGGTCTTCAGTTCCATTGATTTTTCCGGCCGTTATCGCTATTCGGCGCAGGGCTCGGTGATGAACTGGAACCTCAGCCGACTCGGCAGCTGCCTGCTGCCGCTTTTCGGCCAGGATGGAGAGGAATTTATAGAGACGGTAACAGGATCGTTTGAACAGGAATTTCTTCAGGTATTAACGAAGGCAATGCTGCAAAAAATTGGCGTCGAATCCCCCCGCGAAAGGGATTCTTCCCTGTTGCAGGAACTGCTCGCTCTCATGCAGAAAGAGGAAACAGATTTTACCCTCACGTTCCGCCACCTCGCAGAGTGTATTGATGGAGATACGGCACCCTTCTGTACCCTCTTTCACAATAACACCGAACTGCCCGCCTGGTTGGAAAGGTGGCAGAAGCGAATGAAAGCAGCAGAAGAACCAGCGACAATTGGCCTGCGAATGAAAGCCGTCAACCCACTTTTTATTCCCCGTAATCACCGCATCGAACAGGCCATAAACGCGGCACAGCAGCATGATGATTTTGCCCCTGCGCGCAAGCTTATACAAGTCCTCCAGGCACCCTTTACGGAACAGCCTGAGTTTGCAGAATTTGCCACTGCACCAAAAGTTGAAGAACGGGTACTTCAGACCTTCTGCGGCACCTGAACAACCCTTTTTATTCCAGACAAACAAAAAAGAGGCTGCCCCTTACGGGACAGCCTCTTTTTTTACAGCCTGCGATGTGAACCGTCAGTCTTCAATCTTTCCGGTTTCCATGCGCTTGTTGTAGATATCCTGCATTTCATACAGATCCTGCATGGTCTCGAACACTCCATGCCAGTGTGCATAGTCCGGTCCGCCCATCAGAGCGCCCTGACGCATGCGGCGACCTTCATGATGCCACAGATGATAAAACGTGTTCTGGAAGGTATCAGCCCAGGGATTTTTCTTCAGCAATCCTCTCTCGGCGAGGTCTTTCTTCATTTTCAAAGCCTCATCGTAATAGGCCTCGTTGTAGAGTTTCACCTGCGGATCAGCCTGCTTGAAGAAACTTTCCGTGTGCAGTGCTGTATGGCAGTTACTGCAGACCTGCTTCATCTTCTGGCGGCCTTCAGGTCCGTTTCCAACGAGAGGATCCATCGGATCAGTACCATTCCGAACCTCGGAACGTCCAGCCCACAGGTTCCAGTAGAGACGCTCAGAGATATTATGGGTGGTACTCAGATCACCAATACCGCTCATATGACAGGTGGCACAGGTGGGAGCACGATAGTCGCCCGGCTGCCATGCACCCGGTGCAGAGTCGTAGTTCCAGGTGGTACCTTCAGCGTTGAAGATATGTCCATGCTTGGAGTTATTATAAATCTCGATATCTGGATGATCCGGGCCAAGGTGACAGGAGGCACAGGCAGCGGGTTTACGGGCCTCGGAGATCTTGAAAGTATGGCGGGTATGGCAGGTAACACAGTTCCCGATGCCACCATCAGGATACACCGTACCAACACCATAGGTCGGCCAGGTCTGGAAGGTCGGCCGTTTATTTTCGTCAAGCTTGATGATGGATCCGTGACACTGCATGCAGCCCGTTATATTGGAAGATTCAACACATTCGGGGTGATTCTGGCCTTCATGGGTTCTCACGAGACCCTCGAAGAAAGTTTTATAACCGGGATTTTTGGGATCCTGATACTGCAGCGCACCACGGGCGTGACCACCTTTCCCGGCCTGCTCAACCTGTTTGGCATGGCAGCGGGCACAGGTTTTCGGGGAAACAAGGATACTGACATACATATCAGTTCCCTTCACGCCCGGACAGTTCTGCGCAGCCATCGGGTTGCCCTTGTCAAGGGTGTGACAGTCAATACAGGAAACACCTGCATGGGCATGCCGGCTCATTTTCCAGTCGGCAATAATACCCGGGGTTTTTTCCTGGTGGCACTGCACACATTTCTGCCCTGCGGGAGAAATACCGTGATCCACTTTCAAAGTTTTCACCGCACTTTCCACCGTTCCCGCGTATGCTGAGGTGGCAAAGCCGACAACAAAGAGCAGCGATAAAAGTATTCGCATATTTCTCCTCC
>JBFHIO010000345.1:0-2813 GCA_041596435.1 Desulforhopalus sp.
CGCACAGCGAAGGAAGAATCGATTTCTCCAGCAGATTGAGGAGGACACCAACGTTATAGCCACCACCCATCCGGGCAAGCATCTCCACTGCTTTTTCAGGAGTCGCCGCCGTGCAGGAGGACTGTCCGAGTGCCACCTTTTCAAGCCATGTCGCCTTGACTTTCGCCGAGGCACTCACCCCCGGCTCTACCCGGCCGGCAATCAACTGCAGCAAATCCTCACTGCTTTTATCATTCGCCTCAAGAAGCTGGATAAAAGCACCAGTCTCTTCTGCAGTCAAAGGAAGTGGAGGCAGATTCTTTTTTTCTCTTTTCACCGCATTTTTTCTATATTTTTCCAGCATCATGATTCTCCTGTAAAAAGCCGCCTTTTCTCTTTTGTAAAGAACAGGAAGGCGGCGCCGGGCAGCAAAAAGTTATTCCCTGTTGGCCTGTTCCTGATTGTGGCGGACAAGAGCCACATAACGGTAGATTGCGTGGACAAATTTGCCACAGGGCAGGGTCAGGAAGAAAGCAAGAACCACCCCGAGATGAAGAATGAGCAATGAACCCATCAGCGGCGTATCACGGACAAAGAGCAGCGCGAATCCAGTTATATTAACCAGCAGCAGAAGAATGAGAAAACCATAATCCATAACCATGCCGTCTGCTGCCAGCGGGCGTCGATCTTGATTCGTTTTCAGATAGATCATGCCGATAAGTCCGATAATTATTGAGATCCCGCCGAGGGTACCGAGAACCACCGGGAGGCTGTACCAGGAGTATGGGGCCGGCATGCCCAGCACGTGATCCATGATGGCAGCAATGGTTGTCGAGGCAAGGCAGGAGAGAAATCCATAGAAGATGAGATGATGCATATATCTTCGCGACATGCTGAACTCCTCATCGGGATAGTTACAGCCGTAACTTCCGCCTTCAAGGTACTTCAACCGCAGGACATCCATAAGTGCACCCTTGTTGCCAGAGCCGCTGAAGAACTGTTCACCTGTTGGATTGATGGTCTTCCAGAATTTGTAGATTCCGCCGGTAAAGGCAATCAGTGCCCACAGAGCAACAATGGAAAAGGCAATCAACATCTCATGCTCTGGAATAATATTATAGAAAGAACCGTCTCCGGTCCACGTGCCCAAAATATTTTCGACACCGTTCTCTTTCATCCGGGCAAAAATATAAACGGCAAGAACGGAGAAAAGGGTCGTCAGGAAAATGGTCAGCCCGTTCCTTTTAAACAGAGGTGCAAGAAATCCAGGCCAGACAAATTCACGGTAAGTCTCCCCTCTCAGATTAGCCATGGCCTGCGGGAAGTTCAGATTGTATTCATGGGGAGGTGCAAACTGACAGGCATAGTAACAGTCCCTGCAGTTGTGACAAAGATTGGAGAGATATTTCAAATCCCCGTCGGTAAAAGTCCGGCGCAGTTCCATGGCGGGGAAAACCGCACAAAACCCTTCGCAGTAGCGACAAGAGTTGCAGATGGTCATCACCCGACCAGCCTCCTGCAAAGCTTCAGAGCGTTCTTTTTCAGACATTGGCTGCCTCCTTTCCTGCGACACATCCGAAGACAGTGCCGATGGTCATTCCAAATCCGGCCATATATCCCTGGCCGAGTACATTTCCTGATACCAGTTCCCCCGCAGCAAAAATATTCTCAGCAGGTTTCTCCCCGGCCATGATGACCTGAGCCCTGGTATTAATTTTCAAGCTGAGATAGGTAAAGGTTATGCCAGGTCTCAGCGGATAGGCGTAGAAGGGGGCCTTGTCGATGGGCCGGGCCCAGTGGCTCTTTGGCGGCTCAAGTCCCTGCGTGGAAAGAGGGTCACTGATATCCCCAGGTTTGAACTGACTCAGATCACCTCCTGCAGCCCTGTTAAAGGTGGTCACGGTCTCTTTTACTTTTGCTGGATCAAGGTCCAGTTTTTCGGCAAGCTCTTCAATGGTTCCAGCCTCAACAGGCGGAAAAACTGAAGGCATAAAGAGGTCAATGGATTTGGCATCGATAATACAGTAGGCAACCTGTTCAGGCTGCTGCCCTACAAGACGGCCCCAGATTGCATAGCGCTTCGGCCAGATCTCCTCTCCCTCGTCATAAAATCGTTCACAGTTTTTATTGAGTACAATTCCAAAGGAGACACAATCAAGACGGGTGACAATTCCACCGTCGTATTTTGGAGAGCGGCCATCAATGGCCACCATGTGCCCCTGGGTGGGATCACCGATGGTGACAGCCCCTTTTTTCTGCATCAGGCGGAGTACGGTCCCTTTATCAAACGGGGTCCCCCGAACGAGAAAGTTGCGGGCCTCCGGCCCCCAGGCCTCTTCAAGCCAGTCAAGGTTTGCCTGAAAACCTCCACAGGCAAGAACCACGGTTTTTGCAACGACCTTTTTTTTCTCTCCTTTATGAACCACGGTGGCCGATTTAAAGACTCCATCTTCAATCTCCAGATCCACAACCTCTGTTTCGTAACTCACGGCAACACCGAGTTTCGCCGC
The DNA here is from genome assembly GCA_041596435.1 of Desulforhopalus sp. Classification (GTDB taxonomy): domain Bacteria; phylum Desulfobacterota; class Desulfobulbia; order Desulfobulbales; family Desulfocapsaceae; genus Desulforhopalus. The sequence continues at coordinate 2,490 of JBFHIO010000345.1, forward strand.
AGTGCGGTAGTATCCGTTCATCAGAGCCTTGCCGCCTCCAAGGAAAAAGCCATTGGTGCGGGCAAGACTGAGTGTCCCTTTCATTGCCGGCTGAAACATGCAGCCGTGGGCCATCATCCAGTCGCCGATGTTGTTTGACTGCTGGACGGTAAAGCGGGCCAGCTCCTCGTTGGTGTTCCCCTTTGTTACCTGAAGGAGATCGTTATAAAACTCGTCTTCCGGATAGGGACCGGTGAGGAAGCTGTTGCCGAACTGCTGCACGGCCATGCCGGCCAGCAGCTCCCCCGGCCACGGGGCGAGGGTTCCGATCCCCGCGACGCCGGC
>JBFHIO010000346.1:0-2807 GCA_041596435.1 Desulforhopalus sp.
CTCACCCGCATGCAGCCTGTTGGTAACGTCTTCAACAAATTTCCCCGAGTAGTTCGAGACCTGTCAAAAAAACTCGACAAGTCCATAGACCTCAACATCATCGGCAAGGACGTTGAGCTTGATAAAACAATCATTGAGGCGATCAATGACCCGCTCACCCATCTTGTACGAAACTCCGTCGACCATGGTATCGAACGGGGAGATGTCCGTCGAGCCGCTGGCAAAAATGAAACAGGACTGGTCATCCTCAAGGCATTCCACGAAGCAGGTCAGGTTATTATTGAAATTCGCGACGACGGAAAAGGACTTGATGGTGAAGCCCTTGCCGAGAGCGCCGTCAACAAGGGCCTGATTACCCCCGAACAGGCCAAGCTGATGAGCGACAAGGAGAAGGTCAACCTGATTTTTCTCCCCGGTTTCTCCATGGCAAAAGAAGTTACCGATGTCTCCGGACGAGGCGTGGGCATGGATGTGGTCAAAACCAACCTCGACCAGCTCGGCGGATCGGTGGATATCATCTCCGAAAAAGGAGCCGGCACCACCATTTCTATTAAACTGCCGCTGACTCTCGCAATTATACCCTGCCAGATCATTGAGACCTGCGGTGAACGCTATGCCATTCCTCAGGCCAACCTTGAAGAGCTGCTGCGTATTCCCGCCAGTCAGATCAAGGATCGGGTTGAACGGGTCGGCAATGCCGAGGTTGTCCGCCTGCGCGGAACCCTGCTGCCACTCATCCGCCTTGCTGATATCTTCGGAATATCTCCAACGTACAAAGATCCAAACAGTGGTTCTCTGGTGCCAGACCGCCGCCAGCAGCTCTCTGATCGCCGCAGCACGGAGTCACCACTCTTCCGCGATGGACAAAAGGTTTCCACTCAGGCAATGACCACAGAGCACGAACATGAGCGAGGCCCCGACGACCGTCGTCGCAGTCCGGCTTCAGCGCTGAATATCGTTGTCGTCTCCACTGGCTCCGTAAAATACGGTCTTGTGGTTGACAAACTGCAGGATTCTGAAGAAATCGTCATCAAGCCTCTCGACCGTCACCTGCAACAGTGCCGGGGATATGCCGGAGCCACTATTATGGGTGACGGACGTATCGCACTTATTCTTGATGTTACCAACCTTGCCCGCATGGCTCAGCTTACATCCCTTGAAGGCTCTGATCGCGCGGATGAGATTCGCCGAGAAAACGAAGATGCCATTCAGGCTCAACTCGACAAACAGTCTCTGCTGGTCTTTAAGAGCTCTGAAACCGAACATTTCGGCGTCCCGCTCAACCAGGTGGAGCGGATCGAAAAGATCAAGCGCGCCAATATTGAGGTTCTTGGCGGTAAACGCATCATGAAGTATCGTGGTGGAACCCTGAATCTGATCTGCATCGACGATGTGGCCAGCGTCAAACCAATCGCCGATGTCGACGATCTGCTGGTTATCGTTTTCACTGTTTCGAGAAAAGCGGTCGGTCTGCTGGCCACGGGCCCAATAGACGCCCTTCAGGTCGCCTCGGAAATTGACGGTCAAACACTGTCACAACCAGGCATCATGGGTTCTCTGATTATCAACGATGAGACCACCATGCTGATCAACGTCTTCGATCTCGTTTCTCAAATCTTCCCGGAATGGGCCGAAAACGCAACGAAGAAGGATCTGGCAAAAGAGGAAGAGGCCGCACCGCCGACTATCCTTATTGCTGAAGACTCCAAGTTCTTCCGTAACCAGGTAAGCGGTTACATGACTGAGGTTGGTTACAAAGTCGTTGAATCAGAAGACGGTGTAGAAGCCTTCGAAAAACTTGAACAGTACGGAGATGAAATTTCCCTGCTGGTTACTGATATTGAAATGCCCAACATGAACGGTTTTGAATTGACTCAGAAGGTCAGGGCCGATAAGCGCTTCACCAAACTGCCGATTATCGCGCTTACAACCCTTGCCTCCGCCGAGGATGTGGCACGTGGGAAAGCGGTCGGTGTGGATGAATATCATATCAAGCTCGACAAAGAGCGCCTTATGGCTTCTGTCCACGACTACATAAAACGTCGTTTCTGATCAAGGAGCATTTTCCCTGAAGGTTTCTTTTATTTTATATAAGGATAAATAAATGTCTGATTCAACAATAACAGCAAAAGAGCCGGAAAATCTGGTCGAACTGGCGACCTTTTATGTCAGTGACGCTCTCTGTGGTATAGATATTCTCAAGGTTCAGGAAATCAACAAGGTCATGCAGATGACCAAAGTTCCACAGGCACCGGCATATGTTCTCGGCATTCTTAATCTCCGAGGGCAGATTGTCACGATTATCGACCTGGGGAAAAAACTCGGGCTGGGGAAAACAAGCACCCACAGTTCTCCCCGGAATATTATCGTCAACTCCTCTGGCAGTCATGTCGGTCTGCTTGTAGAATCTATCAGCGATGTTGTCACCGCAGATATGAACAAAGTCGAACCGCCCCCCGCGAATATGAACGGAATTCAGGGTAAATATTTTACCGGCGTATGCAAAACAGATAAACTGCTCATCGGTATTCTTGATGTAGAAAAAGTATTGGCTCTGGAGGATTGATCTCAGATGATCGGGACTCACAATTTGAGGGTTCTCGTCGTTGACGACACCATCGTATACCGCAAAGCAGTTTCTGATATACTCCGGGAGATCCCCGGCGTAGAGGTCGTTGGCGTCGCCCATAACGGGGTAATCGCCATGACGAAAATCAAGACCCTGAAGCCGGATCTTCTCACCCTCGACATCGAAATGCCACAGATGAACGGCATCGAGGTCCTTGAAGAACTGAACAGGCACCATC
>JBFHIO010000347.1:0-2783 GCA_041596435.1 Desulforhopalus sp.
GCAAAAGGTCTTTGTAGAGACGACCAATTTGGGCGTCTTCAGCACAACGTACGTTTCATATCATACAGATACCTCAGCAATAGAATCAATTTTATCCTCCTGTTTGTCCCTCGGTGATCGCCTAAATTTTGCAGCACAGACGCCCAGATTGGTCGTCTCTACGATGTCAGGAGATTGATTTACGGGTAGTTATTGTGCCGATTCGTTTGTATTGATTCAAGCCTTAAGGGTACCTTACTGCCGTCTGCCGGCAAGACGCATTCGGAATATGAAAAAGCCCCTGCAGAGTTTCCTCTGCAGGGGCTTTTTATTTATGCGTTGAACATGGGCAAAAGACTGTTTATTCCACAGGTTTCACTGTGGCATTCTCAATGATCGCATCATATTTGTAGCCGGCACCAAAATCCTTGCTGGCGGCAAGAACGCCTTCGACAATAACCTCTGTCCCCGGTTTCACGGTATCCTCGGTGGTGACAACGAGGTCATGATGATTTTTCATGACATCACCCGTTCCATCCTGAATATGAACCCAGTTCCGTCCCATGATCTGAGCGCTTGCCTTCAACACCATGCCGCGAACAACAACCTTCTTGCCATTCAGTTTGCCCGCGTTGGTAAAAATCTCCCCAACTGTGCTGGCATTACTGCCCGTGGCTTTTTCCACATTGAGTCTTTCAAAGGGGACAATGGCAGCAACACTGCCGCCGGAGGTTGTTGCGGTCATTTCAGGGCTGGTGGCAGGAGCTGGTTTCAGCTTTTCAGCTTCTACGGCTGCTGCAAAGGAGTTGGATGCTGCAGGGACTTTTGCCTCGACACTCGCTTTTGCTTCGGTACTCTTATGAAAGGTTCCATGGGGGGAGGCTGCTTTATCGCTGACAATTCCGGCACTGAAGATGACCTCATCAAAGGTGCGGTTCAGGGTGTTGCTCTTGAAGTTTTTCATTGACATTCCCTCGTAGAAATTCACCTCAGAGCCTTTTTCTACGGTACTTTCAGGCATGGCAATCCATTGAGTGCTGCCGTCTTGTTTTGCGACATTCATGTAGGTGTAGCCGCCGGAGTTCATTGTCTCAAGCACTTTCCCTGTAATGACGGCGGCACCACTGCCAGCGCTCCCTGCATCGGGCATGGCCAGTGCAGCAAGAGGCTGGAGAGAGAGGGCAAACAGAGCTGCAGCACAGAAAAAAGTCCGTTTTTTCATGATAATATCCTGAGTGTAGAGGGTTGCAGGAGCAGGAGGTAAACGCAGAAATTGCGTGATCCTGTGAAGTATTACAATTGGGTCCCTTAAATATACAGGGAAGGCATCCATGAAAAATAAGAAGAGGACGTAGAGAGGTCAAGTTTGAAGGCCTATTCAAATGTGCAGCGAAGAGATGCTGGCGCAAAAGCCGGTTTCAGGCAAAAGGGGCGGGGGAAACTCGGCAGCAGTAACAATTCTGGAGCATATCAGCGATACTATGCGGTACGATAGAATACGGGAATCTTGAAAAGCCTGCATGCCGCGAATCTTCAAGGTTTCCATAACGACGTTGCCGGAAGCACCGCCGTGCCAATTTTCACCAGCGGCAATGGTCGCCATTTCAGTAACGGTGGCCATCTCCGCAGCGCGTGCTGTCCCCGTAGAGACAAGGCATGCCTTGTTCTACATAAGGGAATCTTGAAACAGCTTGTATTCCGTTCATATTCAAGGTTTTCTTCTTAGGATGGAACCAGGAAACACTGCTTTTTTGAGGAGAGATATCTATGCTGACACAACTCTATGCAAGTTTTTTGTCCCGCATGAAAGAGTATTTTGACTTCGAGCGCCTGGGTTTGCTGCTTGGTGCCCTCTTTATAAAGGTGATAATTGCCGGAATGGTCCTGGTGATTTTTTATCTGATATGGCGTGTATTGAACGGGGTGGTGGTGTCTCGCCTCAAACGTCATCTTGATAAGACGAGTATTGCCTTTGCCGAGACGGTGATCAAGTTCAGCATCTTTGGACTGGCGGTAATTATTGCTCTCAGTTCTGCCGGTATCAAGACGACAGCCCTGCTGGGCTCCCTGGGGGTTGCCGGACTCACCATCGGCTTTGCCCTGCGGGATACACTCTCCAATATCATATCAGGCATTCTGGTCTTTATGGACCGTCCTTTCACCATAGACGATCTGGTGGAGATTGATGGCAACTATGGTCGAGTGGACCGGATCACCCTGCGGACCACGCGCATCGTGACCAACGATGGTAAAATGCTGGCCGTGCCGAATGCGGAAATCATGAATAAGACGGTGACCTCCTATACCAATTTTCCTCACTTGCGCCTCGATGTCGGCGTTACGGTGGCCGTTACCGAAGATCTCGACGAGGTGAGGAGCCTTCTGCTCTCTCTGGTGCAGGAGGATTCCGGCTATATGTCTGTACCGCCAGCAGATGTGGTGGTTACTCTTTTGGGTGACTACAACGTGAAACTGGAGTTGCGCGTGTGGCTCGAAGAAGAGCGGGATCATGTGAAAAAACGGTTTGAATTGCGTGAAAAAATGTATAAGGCGTTGACCGCTGCGGGGGTGGCGATGCCTTTTGAAACAATTCAACTGGCTCCCCACAAGGTTATCCTTGCTGAAGGTGAAAAAGAGACAAAAAACTTTACCGCGAAGGACGCGAAGGGGCGCTAAGAAAGATAAGGGCAAAAGGCTTTACCGCGAAGACCGCGAAGAGACGCTAAGAAAGATAAGGGCAAAAGGCTTTACCGCGAAGGACGCGAAGGGGCGCTAAGAAAGATAAGGGCAAAAGGCTTTACCGC
>JBFHIO010000348.1:0-2783 GCA_041596435.1 Desulforhopalus sp.
AAAAAAGGGCCGGATTATATTGATGCCGGCTGGTTGCAGCTCGCGGCCGGACGGCGCTGCTACAACCTTGATCCCTTTCTTGTGGAAGAGGAACGGCTGCAGAACTGCTTCTTCAGCTGCTTTCGTGATGCGGACTTTGCGATAATTGAAGGAAATCGCGGCCTGTACGATGGTGTAAATGTGAGGGGCGGGTTTTCAACGGCAGATCTGTCACTTACTCTGGGCCTTCCCGTCCTGCTGGTAGTCAATTGCTCCAAGGTGACCCGTACCGTGGCGGCGCAGGTTCTGGGGTGCCAGAAGTTTGATGAACGGGTGAATATTGTCGGCGTGGTTCTGAATGAAATTGCTACAAAACGGCAGAGGAAATTGATTACCGAGGCGGTGGAGCTCTATACCGGTATTCCGGTTATAGGCGTTATTCCGCGCATGAAGACTGATATCTTTCCCATGCGTCATCTCGGCATGCTGCCCCATCAGGAGTACCGCGACAGCCATGGCGCCGTGGAGCGGCTCGCGGCCCTCGTGGAGGAGAATCTGGACCTCGACCGCCTTGAGCAGCTCATGGCTCCTGTTCCGCGGGCCGGAGAGGCTCCACTTCATTCTCCCGTTTCCAGCGGGCGCAGGGTGAAGATTGGTATCCTGCAGGATGCTGCCTTCCAGTTTTACTATTCTGCCAACCTTGAGGCCCTGGAATCTGCGGGGGCGGATCTGGTAAAGCTCTCTGCCATGTCGGATGCGCAGCTTCCGGATGATCTCGACGGCCTCTACATCGGCGGGGGCTTTCCGGAGACCGGGGCGGCCGAACTCGCGGCCAATCGGAGCTTTCGCGAATCAGTGCTTTCTGCTGCGGAAGGGGGGCTTCCCATATACGCGGAATGCGGCGGTTTAATTTATCTCGGAGAGTCGATTGAACTGGGAGAAAAAAGATTCCCGCTGGTGGGGGTCTTCCCGGCACGTTTTTCCATGTCGAAGAAGCCGCAGGCCCATGGTTACTCTATCTTTGTCGCCGATCGGGAGAACTCTTTTTATCCTCTGGGAAGCCGGGTAAAAGGGCATGAATTCCGCTATTCACGGGTTGAGGGGTGGTGGGGGGATGATGAAATGCTGTCGGTGAAGATGGAGCGTGGCAAGGGGTTCTGGAATGGCCGGGACGGCCTGGTAAAAAAGAATGTTTTTGCGCTTTATACCCACATTCATGCTACCGGAACGCTGGAGTGGGCACCAGGTTTTGTTGACCGGTGTCGCACCTGGCGCGACGGCGGGACTGTGAAGTAATACCTGCCACGAATTGATTGGAGCTCTTACTGCCTGGCCATGTCAGGCCAGGCAGTAAGTCAAGATGTCCCCTTTAGTTGTTTGTCTCGTCGCCCAGCACTTTGAGACGGATGGCACTCTGTTTCTCTGCATTGGGGGCTGGTTCCACCCACTCGATAAAAGATTCCGTTACCCTCATGTAGTCGCCGGCGTCTTTTTTGCACTGGTCGCAAATGGCGTCGGCATTGTCGCGATACATGATGATTCCCGAGGCGGGATCACCTTTTTCATCTACTGCGGCCATTTTTCGACAGCCACAGTCAAGGCGGATAACAACAACACCTATAGCCTCAGGGCTTCCCTCAAGGATTCCTCCGATCATTGCAAGTTCGTTTTTTTCTGCACGTACCTGCTTTGCTGTCTTCTTTCCGGCTCTGTTTGATTGCTTGCCCATCAAAATTCCTCTCTGTTACGGATTGACTTCTCAGTATGGTCTCAACAGGGAACTTACAGCTGAGACAGGCAACAGGTCAATATGTTTACAGAACTTTTTCGATTTATCCCTGAGTTGACTTCATTGCCAGCAGGGCTGCGCCCAGTGCTCCGATCGCCTGCGGGTTCTCTGGAATCAACACTTTGCGCTGCAGGTGTCTGGCAAGCAGGGTGGTCATACAGCGGTTTTTTGCCACCCCGCCGGTGAAAATAATATCGCCGCTGTCGGAGATGCGATTGATCATTCCTGCCGCACGGCGAATCACAGAGTAGTGCAGTCCACGGGCAATCGCTTTGCGGTCGGCGCCGCGGGCAATGAGGGAAGTTACCTCTGATTCAGCGAATACTGTACACATGCTGGAGATATTGATCTCTTCCTGTGCCTCGAGCGCTGCGTCGCCAAATGTCTCCAGTGGAAATCCGAGGTTTGTGGCCATGATCTCCAAAAACTTGCCGGTTCCCGCCGCACAGCGGTCGTTCATCTCAAATTTCTTCACCCTGCCGCCAGCATAAAGAGCGATGGCCTTGCTGTCCTGGCCACCTATATCGAGGATGGCAGAAGCTCCTGAAATACTGGCGTGGGCCCCTGTTGCGTGGGCCTTGATCTCGGTGACGGTGGGGCAGTCAAATTCCACCTCGCAGAGACTGCGGCCATAGCCGGTGGCCATCAGCAGATCATGGGGATGCTGTGCAACCAGCTCCCGGGCTTCGCGTACCGGATCAAAACCGGTATCACGCTGCTCACTGCAGAGGATGGTCCCGTTCTCGTCCACCACGACAAACTCTATGCTGCGGGAACCGATGTCGATTCCCGCAAATCTTCCGCTGCTCATCGCAGTTGCTCGATAAACGCTTCAACCCGGGTCTTGAGCTGGCCCATATCTTCCATGCTGTAATCGGTTTCTACCCGCAGGCAGGGGATTTCGGCATCCTCAAGCGCTCTCTCCACCGGAATAGATTCCATCAGGTAGGGCTGACAGAACTGCAGTCCGTAGTGGATTACACCATCCGCGTTATAGGCTTTTACCATCTCTTTG
>JBFHIO010000349.1:0-2778 GCA_041596435.1 Desulforhopalus sp.
GGATAAAATCTTTTACATTCTACACAGAGCAAGCCTTGAGCTTGCGCCGAAAGTATAAAGGAGAATGTCATGCCAAAGTATGTAATCGAACGTGAAATCCCGGATGCCGGAAAGTTATCGTCTCAAGAACTCAAAGCCATCTCCCAGAAATCATGTGGTGTTCTGAGCAATATGGGGCCGCAGATTCAATGGGTTCAAAGCTACGTGACTGGCGACAAAATCTATTGCGTCTACATCGCTCCAAATGAAGAGATGGTGCGGGAGCATGCAGAGCAGGGAGGTTTCCCTGCGAACAGAGTGTCTGAAGTAACCTCAGTCATTGACCCAACTACAGCAGAGTAGTATTGCACAGTACAGCGATTAGCTGTCCGCCCCGACCCATCGCTTTGCGGCGGACAGCAACACGAATATGACACCATATCATCGAGCTTCTTCGTTCATATGCATTCTGAACACATTTATCCTGGCACTCGTTTTCCATTTATCAGGTTGCACAACCATACAGCGTACCCTCCATATGTATGGAAGCCAAGCACCTTCGCCTCAGCAATTCAGGTATCACGACGGTGGATCAAGCATATACTATGTTTTCACTGTCGGCGACCAGGCCCAACCTGATACCGCAATCTTTTTCTATGGTGGAACGGGTTGTACAAGTTGGAAATCCGTAATGCCTGATTACGTCAGTGGCCTCACCATCAATGCCCGGATATTTGTCCTGAATAAGCGGTTCGTACCAGACCGCTCTATAGGTTTCTTCGACTGCGGACTCGACTTTCATGTAGCAAACACTCCAGATCAGTGGGCTGCCGACTACTCAGAATTCATCTCATCTCAATTACGGGTTTATACTCCGGAAAATGTTGTTTTAGTGGGTGTTTCAGAAGGTGTGTTTCCAGCACTCACGATTGCAGGACAGTTACCGGAAATCACCCACCTCGCAATAATAGGTGCCGGTGGCTACACAATACGCAAATCACTCACTATGCTCCAGCAGAAAGGAACCTTTGAGTTCAATGTGGACAAAGGATGGTCGAAGATTACCACTGCCCCTCATAGCTATGATAAAAAATGGCTCAGCAACACCTATCGCTGGTGGTCAGACGTTATGGACCTTGATCCACTCCAGGATTTTCTCAAGCTCGACGTGCCGATTCTTGTGGGCTTCGGAGAGCAAGACACAATGGTACCTGTAGAGTCTGCGTATTTCCTGAAATCTGAATTTGAGAAGGCCCGCAAAAACAACCTCATTCTCAAAACGTATCCTGGCGCAAATCACCGCTTATACGGCAATGGTACTTCTTATCGCCAAGCGTATTTTGCAGAATTGAGTCACCTCATTCAGACTTCAAAATCTTCTGATTAAACAAATACGATCTCATATCGTCGTTTGCTGTTTAACGATATGCCCCTCTTTCATTTCTCTCTCTAATGTCACCTAACTGCCTGACGAATATCACGCTCTTTTTCGCTATCACTGGCTTTCCCTGAAATTCTCTTTTCGAAACATTTTATCCCTTTATTTTCAAGGTATCTGGTCGTTAATTGCCCTTTACTTATGTTATCTGAAGGCATACATTTAATATCATTCTGGGGCACACACTCTTTGTAGTTTTCTTTATCTTCCCATTGCAACGTACATGTGGAAGAACACGTAGAGCAATCATTGTTATCAGCTCTAACGGCTAATTTACCAATCTTTCATGGGAGGGAAAGTTGGCAATTGTCGCTGTCGGAGACGAAGCAATCACGTCGATACATCTGCTACCTCACGAAGTTTTCATTCGGCAATTGATCTTTTACACAGGTTCTTTTGAAAACATATGTTCCGTAGATCGTCAGGTGCCATGATGCCTCCTGCATGTTGAGGATCGGCACAAAACAACTATGCGGATCACCATTCACTCGTTGCCTGTGCAAACAATCAAGAAGTTACAGTAGCCGATTACAAAGCTTATCAACTTCGAGGCGTATCAGACCGCAGCAAATTCTGTTTAAAAGACTTTAAAGAGGACTCGACATGGCTGGTCAAACTGAGATAAAAAAACAACTCAAGTCACTGATGAAAGAGTATGGGCTGGCACTGACAAATGAAGCACGTGATGAATTGTTGGACGATCTGCTGCCAAAATCTGTCAATTTTACCAATCAGGGCGAAAAATGCTCGCTTGGTCAGGAAGGTTGCGTCGCGTTGGCGGACATGGAGGCTGTCTGGGGCCAAAACAATTTGCTCGCGGCTCACTTCCTCACAGAGGGCGCTGCTGTTCAGAAGGCCGTGGCAATGGTGACATTAAAAGTGCCCTACTCCGGGTTACCGGCAGGTAACGGCTGGGGGTCCGGTTTTCTTATTTCCAACTCCCTGTTTATGACAAACAACCACGTTATTCCCAATAAGGAATTTTGTAATAACATCAACATGCAGTTCATGTATCAGGATAATTTCACCACGTCACCTGCAATTCAATCAGAATTCTTTGAAACAAACGAAAATGCCTTTTTCCATACCAACGCCAGTCTCGATTATACAATCGTTCGGCTGCATCGGAAGCCCTACAAGGTTATTCTTCCAACTAAAGACAACATAGCCGGAGAAGAAGTGATGTCCCCTGGCTACATTGCGAAATTTGATTTTGCTGAAAGTGAGCAGATCGCCGGGCTCGAGTATCTCAAAAATTTTATTTCAAAGAAAGAACCGATCACGGCTCTTGATCCATCTAAGATCCAGCTGCTGCTCGGCTACACAGCAGGCAGCAAGTATGGTTTCATTCCTTTGAGACC
>JBFHIO010000350.1:0-2750 GCA_041596435.1 Desulforhopalus sp.
CCCCAGGCTCTATCCTCTCCCGCAGCAGCATCAGTAAAAAAACAGGATCTTCTTCGTTTGTTTCAAGAAGTTTAATTATCTCCCTGGTCAGTTCTTCAGAGAGGGGTTGCGGAGGAATGGGATGATTTGTGAGAGTGGAGCGTTTTTCAATTTCTTTACGATAGAGGTTGAGCATGGTGATCTCCCAGGGGAATGATGAACACGGCAGCCATATCGGCTCCCTTTCATCTTCAGGATATATTTTGATGTAACATCAGAAGAATGTTCCATCGTTGCCTGCCGTAGATGTCCTTTTTCGGCAGCATTTCACTCATATCAAAACAATTTTGCAAAGCCACTCCTAATCTACCTGAAGCGGGGGGGAAAAGGTAGTGGGATCGTTTTCAAAAGACTTCTGGCGGACCTTTTTTTATTATGATTAATGTGGCCCAAAAGAGGTGGCGAACAAGAATTCTCAAGGGGCTTATAGGTCTAATTTATAGACATGATTCCAGGAGTCTGCTAACATGAAAAACAGTTTGTAAACTTTTCACAACAGTGACTGTATCACAGTCACTACTTTGTCCTATATATGCCTGCCGACTGGATTACTCAGGCCTACTTCTGTCCGCTGGAGAACTCTTTCATGGATCGCAGCGATAAACTTGCAGGAACTATACGTATCCTGCCGTTGACCATAACACTTATTTTCGCTCTTATCCTTGTCGCATATATGGTCTTGCAGAGCCGAGACAGGGCGGGCATCCTTATTTCTCACCTCCAGGATGATTATATCAGTGAGCAGAAGCAGATGATGAAGTCCCTTGTAGATCAAATTAATTTGCATATCCAATACCAGACAGACACCTACCAGCAGACGCTTTTCTTAAAGATCAATGAACGAATCGATACCGCTTTCGGCATCATCAACGAAATTTATCGTGAGAACAGCCATCTTCCGAAAGAGAAGGTTTTACCGATTATGGCGGCGACGTTGAGGAATATTAATTACAACGGGGGCCGTGGTTACTACTTCATGTACAATGGTGACGGTGAAGGTATCATGGTGCCGGGCAGGCATGAAAATGAAGGCAGAAATTGTCTCTATCTACAGGATTCAAATGGCGTATACTATGTTCGTGATCTGTTGAAGAAGGCCCGCAGCGGTGACCGCAGTCTCCTTTCCTGGAAATTTTACAAACCCGGCGGCGAATTGGGCAAGACCTATGAGAAGGTAGGTACGGCTGCCTGGTTTGCACCCTATGATATGATGATCGGTACCGGTGAATATGTCGGGAACATGAAAGAAGAGCTGCAGGACAAGGTCAGACGGTGGATTAAAGAAGTTTATGCCTCCCGTTTCGATCATGTCTTTATCTTTGACAAAACAGGCCGCAATATCAACGACTCGGAGAAAGGACATGAGGGCCGTTCCATGTCTGAACTCGGCTGTTTTGCCAATGATAACGAACTAAACTACGATTATGTTGCAGGTCTGCCGGGATCTGGCGGGTTCATTCAATTTCATTGCAGAGAAATTGAGATCCCGACAGATGCAGTGACCTATGTACGGGCTGTGCCTGCCTGGGGATGGGTAATCGGTTCAGTTAATAATATGTCACGCATGGACGGTTACCTTGCCGACAAGATTTTACTGATCAGAAAGCAGAATACCTTTGATCTCGGCCTGCTTGTTCTCGGTTGTCTGGTTCTTGTGGCAGTGGTTGCGTGGATAACTTTCTATCTCAGTCAACGGATCAGTGCATTTGTCTATGAGCGCCTGACGTTTGATGAACTGACCGGCCTGCCGAATCGCAATTATATCGGTATGCAGCTGCAGTCTGAAATGGAGGTGGGACAACCCCTTGTGCTGGTTAACCTTGATGTTGATGATTTCAATATCATCAACGAACTTTTCAGTCGCAGGGTTGGCGACCTGTTTCTCAAAGAAATCTCTACACGACTCCAGGGATTGGCGAGGGTCACTACGCAGATAAGCAGGAGTGGCAGTGATGAATTCCTCATCTATTTCAGGGTTCCTGGGGAGAATCCTCAGCGAGAGATGGAGGAGAAAGCCCTGCTGGTGCGAAAGATTTTTGACCTTCCGTTTCATGTCGACAGTGAGTGTGTTGAAGTAAGATGCACCCTCGGGGTGGTACACAGTTCCGATGGCGTGAAGACAGGTGCAGAATTAATTCGCCGGGCCAACATTGTTCTCTTTCGCACGAAGGCCGGGGGGAAGAATCGCTGGAGTTGTTTTAACAGTGATATTGAAAAGACCCTCCAGCGGGATAAGGCCATTACCAATGCCTTCAGCCAGGCAATGGTAAATCATGATATCACGGTGGAGTATCAGGCGCAGATTGTGGCTCGGACAGGTGCTCTTTACGGGGTAGAAGCCCTGGCGCGCTGGAGCAGCCCGGAGCTTGGTGTCGTCCCTCCCAATGAATTTATCGGTGTTGCTGAAAAGAACGGCTTTATTTTTGCTCTCGGGCGGTACCTTTTCCGGCAGGCCTGTGTTGATATTCTTAACTTTATTCCAGAGGGATCCGGAGGTGTGAATGTCTCCATCAATATTTCACCGAAACAGCTGCTGCACGCTGATTTCATTGAGAATGTTCAGGAGATTGTTGAAGAGGTCGGGATCGATCCTAAACGGGTGACCCTTGAGATTACTGAAAACCTTCTCACCAGTGATGTCGATGCCGTGAAGCCGATTCTTGATCGTCTCAACGATCTCGGGTTTGAGATATCTCTGGATGATTTTGGTA
>JBFHIO010000351.1:0-2746 GCA_041596435.1 Desulforhopalus sp.
AGGTGCTGCCAGCTGCGTTATAACCTCTGGAAATATTTGATAACTTTTCCCAGAAGCCCCCTGCAACCTGCTTTTTTTCAAGATACCTTTCTCTTCAGTTGCCTGCAGAGGGTTATGCACTTATTATACGAATCCAGGCCCGAGGAGTATTGGCCACAAAAATTCTGTTTTCGCCGTGTCACAACCAGCGTTCAGTACCAACCCTTGAATTTCGATGAAAAAGAAGATCAAAGACCCGCTTATTTTCCCCTCAGGAATCACCTATTTCGACAGCCACTGCCATCTCGACATGGAAGCTTATGACGAAGACCGCAGCGAACTTCTTGAACGGGCCAAAACCTCTGGAATTACCAATATCATGACCATAGGCACCGACCTGAAAAGCTCGGAAGCCGCTGTAAAGATGGCACTGCGGCACGATTATATCTTTGCCGCTGTCGGAATTCACCCGCACGACGTCGCTGATATTAGGGATTCCAGCTACGATGCCCTCATAAACTTATATAAGGAAAACCCCTCTCAGGTCAAGGGTTTTGGTGAAATAGGTCTGGATTATTATAAAAATTATTGTCCAAAAGAGATCCAAAAGCGTGAATTTTCCCGTCAACTTGAGATCGCAGAAGACCTTCAACTTCCTGTAATCATTCATGATCGTGATGCGGATAAAGATTGTTTCGACATTCTGTCTTCTTTTCAACTTAAAGCCGGATGTCTTATGCACTGCTTTGGCAGCGACTACTCTTTTGCCCGCAAAGTGCTTGATCAGGGGATGATGATCTCCATTTCCGGAGTCGTTACCTTCAAAAATGCCCCCGAGCTGCACGAGGTTGCCACAAAAATTCCACTGGACAGGATGATGATTGAGACCGATGGCCCCTATCTTACCCCCGTCCCGTACCGTGGAAAACGCAATGAACCCGCGCATGTTCGCTACACCGCCGCACGAATTGCTGAATTGCGGGGAATCTCCCTTGAAGAGGTGGCGGAGGCAACCTCTCGCAATGCACGTCAATATTTTCATATCGAGGAGCCATGATTAAAGAAAACCTTGCACGGATTAATGCACAGATAACTGCTGCTGCAGGTCAGGCAGGAAGAAAAGTCGAAGACATTCAGCTTGTTGCTGTCTCAAAAATCAAGCCGGTGGAGCTGATGATTGAGGCACTGAACTGCGGGCAGAAGGTCTTTGGTGAAAATTATATTCAGGAGGTGCAGGAGAAGCGCCCGGTTCTGCCCGCCGAAGGAAAAATTCATTTTATCGGTCATCTCCAGTCCAATAAGGCAAAAATCGCCGCCGAGTTCTGTGACATGGTAGAGACAGTAGATAACATGAAACTCGCCCGCAAACTCAATCATCATCTCGACCTTCTTGGCCGTGAACTGGATATTCTGATCCAGGTCAACATTGGCGAAGACCCGGCCAAGTCGGGTGTGGAAGCAAAAGAAACGGAGCAACTGCTCGAAGAGGTCCTCACCCTGCCCCGCCTCCATGTGAAAGGACTGATGACCATTCCGCCATTTGAAAACACTCCGGAGGAATCCCGCCCCTGGTTTTCCGGCCTGCGCAAACTCTCGGAGGAACTGGTTGGCAAAGGTTATTTCAAAGAACACGCCCCCGCGCTCTCCATGGGAATGTCTGCAGACTTTCCCGTGGCCATCGCCGAAGGAGCCACCATTGTTCGCGTAGGAACTGCCATCTTTGGCAACCGCCCCGCAAAATAATCTTTTACTCCCTTGTTACTCTTTGTATCCATGACCTTTTTCTCTGCTGGCCGATCTCCCTCCACAGGGTTGCCCACAGGGAAAAGAGGTTGACAAAGAGTTATACGCCCTTTATGTAATCAGCTCGCACAGTAGAGCTGTATTCTGTCGCTGATCCCCTCAGAAAAACCAGCAAATCACACGACAAATCAGAGAGTTGAGTCCGCCCCATCCGGTGGAAAAGTTTACGATATGAGCAAAATTCTCGTTATTGCAGAAAAGCCCAGCGTTGCAGGAGACCTCGCCAAAGTCCTCCCCGGAAAATTTACCCGGACCAAGACTCACTTTGAGAGCGACAACTACATCGTCTCCTACGCCATCGGCCATCTTGTTTCTATCTGCTATCCGGAAGAGATCAATCCCGAATGGCAGAAATGGGACATGGCCAACCTGCCCATCATGCCGGAGGAGTTCAAGCTCAAGGCACTCGACGGCACCAAATCCCAGCTCAATGCTCTGCAGAAGCTGATCCGCCGTTCCGATGTCGACGAGATCATCAATGCCTGTGATGCCGGACGCGAGGGAGAGCTGATCTTCAACTACATCATAAAGTATGTGTGGAATAAATCAGTGGCGAAAAAGAGCTTTAAACGGCTCTGGCTGCAGTCAATGACCACCGACGCTATCAAGACCGCCTTCAACAACCTGCGCGAAAGCGAGGAAATGATTCCCCTTGAGGAGACCGCTCTCTGTCGCTCCGAGTCCGACTGGCTTATCGGGATCAACGCTACCCGGGCCCTCACCGGCTACAACTCCCGCCGAGGGGGCTTCTTTCTCACCCCCTGCGGCCGAGTTCAGACCCCAACCCTCTCCCTGATGGTTAAACGGGAAAGAGAACGGATGGCGTTTGTTCCCCGTACGTTTTACAATATTTTTGCCGAATTCGACTTTGACGAGAGCAACTACACGGGCAAATGGATTGATCCAGCCTTCAAAAAAGATCCTGCTGATCCTTTCAAACGCGCCGATCGGGTGTGGGCTGAGA
>JBFHIO010000352.1:0-2734 GCA_041596435.1 Desulforhopalus sp.
CATGGGTTTTTCTCGCCCAGGCATTTATTGGTATTGTTGCCTGGGGCGGGGTCTTCCGAATGACAGAACCGTTACGCACGAAGTGCGATGACAGTATTGGGAAAACCATTGGTCTGTATCTGCAACTGTTCGGGAACAGAAGATATTTGCTCCTCGTTTTACTGTTTAGCGGTGTCGTTCTTCCTCATTTTGCCTTTATCGGATCGGCTGCGGAAATTTATATCGATAACTATGGGACTACTGAGCAGGTCTTCGGCTATTTCTTTGCCTTTAATGCACTGGCAATCGTCACGGGGGCATTTATTTGTACCTGGTTGCAGAAAAAAATGGACCCAAAGTCCATTTTAACCATCAGTTTTGGCGGGATATTGCTGGGTGGTCTCATTATGTTCGCAGGTCTTTTCCAGGGGCCGTGGAGTCTCGCAATCCCCATGGCCATCGCATCTTTTTCCTTCGGCCTCAGCCGTCCTCCAGGCAATCACCTGATCCTTGAGCAAGTTGACAGGGGGATCGGAGCAGCATCATCATTTATGATTTTTGTCTACTTCATGACCGGAGCCTTTGCCATGTGGCTGATATCGCTCGAGTGGGCAGACAAAATTGAAGTTATCTCAATCCTGGCCATGACAAGCGGAGGGATTGTTCTCGCAATATGGCTGATCTCTCCTCATTTCATGTTATCCGACAGAAAACCCATCAGCCATGTTGCTGGTGTGAAGTAGCCTGCCCTGAAATGGGCTCAATACCAATGGAGCGGATATTCCAAACACAGACGGAGGTATTCCATGAGTAATGAAAGTAAATGCCCGGTAACAGGACAGACAGGTACACGTGGGACCCATGGCACATCAAATCGGGACTGGTGGCCAAACCAGTTGAAACTGGATATTTTACACCAGCACTCAACAAAATCGAATCCCATGGGTGAAGATTTCAATTACGCTGAAGCATTCAAAAGCCTCGATTATGAAGCATTAAAAAAGGACCTCTATGCACTTATGACAGACTCCCAGGATTGGTGGCCGGCTGACTGGGGCCATTACGGGGGGTTCTTCATTCGCATGGCATGGCATAGTGCAGGAACGTATCGCATGCACGATGGTCGCGGGGGAGCCGGGTCTGGAAATCAGCGTTTTGCACCTCTCAACAGCTGGCCCGACAACGTAAACCTCGACAAGGCTCGACGTCTGCTTTGGCCAATAAAACAAAAATACGGAAAGAAAATATCCTGGGCGGATCTCCTGATCCTCGCCGGCAACTGTGCTCTTGAGTCCATGGGGGTTAAAACGTTTGGTTTCTGCGGAGGCCGCGAGGATATCTGGGAACCCGAAAACGATACCTACTGGGGCAGCGAAGAAGAATGGCTGGCGACAAGCGATAAGCCAGGGAGCCGTTATACCGGTGATCGAGAGCTTGAAAATCCACTTGCTGCCGTACAGATGGGTTTGATCTATGTAAATCCGGAGGGCCCGGACGGCGAGCCGAATGCAATTGGCTCAGGTCGAGACGTTCGGGAAACGTTCGCCCGCATGGCCATGAACGATGAGGAGACGGTTGCCCTTGTGGCCGGCGGCCATACATTCGGCAAATGCCACGGCGCCGGTGATGCCGCCCAGGTAGGCCCAGAACCCGAACGAGCTCCTCTTGAAGAGCAGGGACTCGGCTGGAAGAGCAGTTTCGGCAGCGGTTCCGGCGATGATACAATCAGCAGCGGCATTGAGGGCGCCTGGACACCCAAACCTACCCAGTGGGATATGAGCTATTTCGATATGCTCTTTGGTTATGATTGGAATCTGGTAAAAAGCCCCGCCGGTGCCTGGCAATGGGTCCCTGTAAATCCAAAGGAAAAAGATCTCGCACCTGCCGCTCACAATCCGTCAAAACGGGTTACCACCATAATGACGACAGCGGATCTGTCCCTGCGAATGGACCCGATCTACGAACCGATAGCCCGGCACTTTCATAAGAACCCAGAGGAATTTGCAGACGCATTTGCCCGTGCCTGGTTCAAGCTGACCCACCGCGATATGGGCCCCCGTTCACGTTATCTCGGCCCAGAGGTTCCCGCAGAGGAATTAATCTGGCAGGATCCGGTACCTGCACTTAATTATGAACTGATTGACGAGCAGGACATTGCAGACCTGAAAAAGCAGCTTCTCAGTTCAGGTTTGACCGTTGCCCGACTGATTTCTACCGCCTGGGCATCTGCGTCTACCTTCCGCGGCTCCGACAAACGGGGTGGCGCAAACGGAGCACGCATTCGTCTTGCTCCGCAAAAAGATTGGGAAGTCAATCAGCCTCAGCAACTCGCAGCAGTGCTTCAGACCCTTGAAAAAATTCAACAGAAGTTCAACGATGCGCAGTCGAATGGGAAGAAAGTTTCGCTCGCAGACCTGATCGTTTTAGGAGGGTGTGTGGGACTGGAAAAGGCGGCCAAAGCCGGGGGACATGAAGTAAACGTTCCTTTTACTCCAGGGCGAACAGACGCATCAGAGGAACAAACCGATAAGATATCATTTGCAGTCCTTGAACCAGCAGCTGATGGTTTTCGCAACTACCTTCCCAAAAAATACAGCATAACGGCAGAAGAATTGCTTGTTGACCGTGCACAGCTGCTGACGCTGAGCGCACCAGAAATGACGGTTCTTACAGGGGGCCTGCGGGTGTTGAATGCAAACTTCGAGCAGAGCGGACACGGTGTTTTTACCGACCGCCCCGAGACCCTTACCAACGA
>JBFHIO010000353.1:0-2715 GCA_041596435.1 Desulforhopalus sp.
AAAATGAAGCAGACCGCTGAAGAGTATCTTGGTGAGCCGGTAACTGAAGCGGTTGTTACCGTTCCTGCCTACTTCAACGATTCTCAGCGTCAGGCAACCAAAGACGCCGGGAAGATTGCAGGGCTGAATGTACAGAGGATTATCAACGAGCCGACCGCAGCTTCTCTGGCGTACGGGCTTGACAAGAAGGGTGAAGAGAAAATCGCCGTATTTGACCTCGGTGGTGGTACCTTCGATGTCTCTATCCTTGAGATTGGCGACGGTGTATTCGAAGTAAAATCTACCAACGGTGATACTTTCCTTGGTGGTGAAGACTTCGATATGCGTATCGTCAACTGGATGGCAGACGAGTTCAAGCGTGAGCAGGGCATTGATCTGCGCAGCGACAAGATGGCACTGCAACGGCTGAAAGAAGAGGCTGAAAAGGCCAAGATGGAACTTTCTTCCACCAAAGAAACCGACATCAATCTGCCGTTTATCACCGCAGATGCCTCTGGCCCGAAACACTTGAACCTCAAACTGTCTCGAGCCAAACTTGAAACCCTCGTAGAGGATCTGATTGAGCGGACTGTCGGTCCCTGTAAAACTGCGTTGAAAGACGCCGGGCTCTCTCCCTCTGAAATCAATGAGGTTATCCTTGTTGGCGGTATGAGCCGGATGCCTAAAGTTCAGGAAAAAGTAAAAGAGATCTTCGGTAAAGACCCGCATAAAGGTGTAAACCCTGACGAAGTTGTAGCTATTGGTGCTGCAATTCAGGGTGGGGTTCTTCAGGGCGACGTTAAAGACGTTCTGCTCCTCGACGTTACCCCCCTGTCTCTCGGTATTGAAACCCTCGGCGGTGTGACTACCAAACTGATTGAGAAGAACACCACTGTTCCGACCAAGAAAAGTCAGGTTTTCTCTACTGCTGCGGATAATCAGCCGACCGTTTCCATTCATGTCCTTCAGGGCGAGCGTGAAATGGCACAGGATAACAAAACGATCGGTCGTTTTGACCTTTCCGATATCCCGCCGGCACCGCGTGGAGTTCCGCAGGTTGAGGTAACTTTTGACCTTGATGCCAACGGTATTTTGTCGGTATCCGCCAAGGATCTCGGCACTGGCAAAGAGCAGTCGATCAAGATCACCGCTTCTTCTGGTTTGACTAAAGAAGAGATCGACCGGATGACGAAGGATGCTGAACTGCATGCCGATGAAGATAAGAAACACAAAGAGCTGGTTGAGGCGCGCAACAGCGCTGACGCTCTGGTTCACGGAACAGAGAAAAGCCTTAAAGACCTTGGTGACAAGGTGGATGCTGAGACCAAAGCCAACGTTGAACGTGAGATTGAGAACGTCAACAAAGTAAAAGACAGTGATGACCTTGCGGCCATTACTGCAGCTGTTGAAGCTCTGACTCAGGCTTCTCACAAACTGGCTGAAATGATGTATCAACAAGCATCTCAGGATGGTCCCGAAGGCGGCGCAGGTGCCGCTGGCGGCGACGCTGGCAAGAAAGGTGGAGACGATGATGTCGTAGACGCCGATTTTGAAGAGGTGAAGTAACAGGTCGCCTGAGCAATCAGGATTGACGAGACGGAACGGGAAGAGTAATCTTCCCGCTCCGTTTTTTTATTTTTACTGCACTTAAACGCGCCTTTCTGACGACGCGTCCCCTTTATTCATCAGAGAAAACACCATGAAAATACTTTCAGGAATACAGCCCTCCGGTCAGCTTCATCTCGGTAACTACTTTGGTATGATCGAGCCCATGCTCGCTATGCAGGAGGGCAGCGATTACTACGTTTTTATCGCCAACTACCATGCTATGACTTCTGTCCATGATGGCGCGAAGCTGGCGCAGGGGACCCTCGATGTGGCCTCTGATTTTCTTGCCATGGGACTCGATCCCGAGCGCTGCATCTTCTGGGCACAATCCGATATCCCGGAGGTACAGGAACTTTCTTGGGTGCTTTCCTCCATCACTCCCATGGGTTTGATTGAGCGCTGCCACGGGTACAAGGACAAGGTTGCGAAGGGAATTGTGGCGAGCCACGGTCTTTTCTCCTATCCCGTGCTGATGGCTGCTGACATCCTCCTCTATCAACCGGATATTGTTCCGGTGGGTAAAGATCAAAAACAGCATATTGAGGTGACGCGGGATATCGCCACCAAGTTCAACAACCAGTTTGGGGAGACGTTCAAGCTGCCGGAGCCAGGGATCAGCGAAACGACTGCCATTGTCCCGGGCCTGGATGGTCAAAAGATGTCGAAATCCTACGGCAATACAATTCCGATTTTCCTCGAAGGCAAGCCGTTGAAAAAGCGGGTGATGGCTATTGAAACCGATGCCACTCCGGTGGAAGACCCTAAAAATCCCGATACCTGTAATCTCTACGCTCTTCTGAAGCTCTTTGCGACACCGGAGCGTCTGCAGGAAATCCGCGACCTTTATCTCAATGGCGGGGCTGCTTATGGGTATCTGAAACTGGAGCTGCTTGATCTGCTCAACGAAAAATTTGGTGCGGCGAGAGAAAAGAAAAAAGAGTTCCTGGCCGATCCGGGCGAAGTTCGCAATATCCTGAGAAAGGGTGCGGAGAAGGCGCGGGAGAAGGGAATGCCAACTCTTGAAGATGTAAGACGGAAGGTGGGTATTACGTATTGATCTTTGATTTCATGAAGACACAAAAAGGCCAATTCCCGGATATCCGGGAATTGGCCTTTTTGTGTCTTCAT
>JBFHIO010000354.1:0-2709 GCA_041596435.1 Desulforhopalus sp.
GCATCTGTTGCTACCTTTTAATTCTATTGAGAGGCACGCTGAATCTCTGCCTCAGTCGATAAACACGAAAGTGAGGGAATTTACCTCGATATTACAGTCTTGTCAAGGAATAAATTCCTTCACTTTCTCCCTTGAAATACCCTTTTAATTCCCGGACAGGCCTGTTCCGGCAGAGATAAGCCGTCCCATTATTACGTTTTCCTTAAGTCCGGCAAGTTCATCAATACGTCCAGCTACCGCCGCATTTGTCAACACTTTCGTCGTTTCCTGAAACGATGCCGCAGAAATAAAACTTTCTGTTGAAAGTGATGCTTTGGTAACCCCGAGAAGAAGGGGCTCTGCTACAGCCGGTTTTTTACCTTCTGCCAGCAGACGATCACGCTCTTCTTCAAATTTCCACATCTCGACCGCCTCTCCAATCATAAATCTGGAATCCCCGGTCTGTACGATCATGACACGCTTAAGCATCTGGCGAACAATGACTTCAATATGCTTATCATTGATCTTAACACCCTGCAACCTGTAGACTTCCTGTATTTCATTCACGAGGAACCTGGCAAGTGCCTTCACTCCAAGGACGGAGAGAATATCGTTTGGAATGATAGTTCCCTCCATCAAAGGCTCTCCTGCCTGAACATAGTCGCCTTCATGAACAATAATATGTTTAGCCTTGGGTACCAGATACTCCTGTGCTTCTCCAAGATCAGGGGTGACGACAACTCGTCTTTTCCCTTTAAGCTCTTTACCAAAACTTACCCGACCATCAATCTGCGTGATCGTTGCAGGATCTTTCGGTTTACGTACTTCGAACAGTTCCGCAACCCTTGGCAGACCACCGGTGATATCTTTGGTCTTACTGGTCTCACGCGGAATCTTCCCAACCACGGTACCCGGGAGAATTTCATCCCCCTCATTTACCGAAATAATAGACCCTACGGGCAAACTGTAGCGAGCGTAAAAATCACTGCCATCCAGTTTTTTAGTCTTCTTCTTCTCATCTTTTACAGAAATACGGGGGTTTAGTTGTACCCCAGCCTGGGTTTGGATAATAACAAGAGAGGCTCGCCCTGTAACGGGGTCAACCTTTTCCTGCATGGTAACACCTTCAACCACATCTCCGTATTTAATAACACCACCAACCTCAGCAACAATAGGGAACGTATAGGCATCCCAGTCTGCAAGGACCGTGTCTCGTTCTACCTGCTGTCCCTCTTTGACATTGAGCTGCGCACCATAATTGATTTTGAAGCGCTCACGATCACGGCCCTTGTCGTCTTTGATGGTGACAACAGCACTGCGATTCATGACAATCTCAACGCCTTCAGAATTGGTAACCGTATGCAGGTTGGAGAGAGCAACGGTTCCACCAAGATTAGTTTTAATCTCAGCCTGTTCGACAGAACGGTTCGCGGCACCACCTACGTGGAAAGTCCGCATGGTCAACTGCGTTCCCGGCTCACCAATTGACTGAGCCGCGATAACACCGATAGCCTCACCAATATTTACCATATGGCCCCGTCCCAGATCACGTCCGTAACAGGCGGCACAAACTCCCCGGCGGGCCCGACAGCTGAGAACAGAACGAATTTCTACCCGGTCAACACCTTTTTCTTCTATCAGCTTGACCTTCTCTTCGTCAATTTCCTCACCAGCTTTGACAAGTACCAGGCTTTCATCATAGGGGTCGACAACATCTTCACGGGCAACCCGTCCGAGAATACGATCACCGAGGGGAACGATTATTTCTCCTCCGTCCATCAAGGGTTCA
This sequence comes from Desulforhopalus sp., assembly GCA_041596435.1. Classification (GTDB taxonomy): domain Bacteria; phylum Desulfobacterota; class Desulfobulbia; order Desulfobulbales; family Desulfocapsaceae; genus Desulforhopalus. The sequence continues at coordinate 1,769 of JBFHIO010000354.1, forward strand.
GCTACAATCCCATCCAGGGTCATGCAGTCTTTCATGACAATTGTGGACTCCTGGGCAACATCCACCAGACGACGGGTAAGATACCCTGAGTTCGCCGTTTTCAAAGCAGTATCAGCAAGTCCTTTTCGTGCCCCATGGGTAGAAGTAAAATACTCCAGAACCCCGAGACCTTCACGGAAATTTGCCTTGATGGGAATCTCAATAATCTCACCACTCGGTTTGGCCATGAGGCCACGCATCCCTGCAAGCTGACGAATCTGGTCACGAGACCCCCGGGCACCGGAATCAGCCATAATAAAAATGGAATTAAAACTCGGTGTCTCCACCTCATTTCCATCTTTATCAATCACAGTTTCCATTTTAATCTCATTCATCATGGCGTTGGCCACATCTTCCGACGCACGAGACCAGCAGTCAACAACTTTGTTATACTTTTCGCCCGAGGTTATGAGACCATCGGCATATTGCTGCTCAATGGCGGCAACCTCTGTCTCTGCATCGCCAACCAGTTTTCCTTTCGCATCAGGAATTTTCATATCACTGACACAAATGGAGATTCCGGCGCGAGTTGCATATTCATAACCGGTGTCCTTCAAGCGATCTGCAAGGATAACAGTATCCTTGGTCCCGGCATGACGGTAGACGTGGTCAATAAGCTTGGCCAGTGCCTTTTTGGTCAGTACTTTGTTGATTTCCTGGAAGCGAACGGACTTCGGCAGCAACTGTCCAAGAACAATCCGCCCCATGGTCGTATCAACCATTTCAACCTTTCTGACGACATTACCTTCTTCGTCGTCGGTTTCGATTTCCATGCGGGCCTGTACTTTAGCCTGGAGATCAATCTCCCCGTAGTCATAGGCAATCATTGCCTCATCAACAGAGCTGAACATTTTGCCTTCCCCCGGAACATTCAACCGCTCACGGGTCATGTAATAGAGGCC
>JBFHIO010000355.1:0-2700 GCA_041596435.1 Desulforhopalus sp.
CATGGAAGAAAAGCACTCAATAATCTGCTCATCGGTTACAATACGCCGCTGCCCGCGGGTCAATCCGGCAAGTTTTTGATATGCGATGGTGCTGCGAAAGAGTTCAAAGAAAGAGTCACCATCCATCTCCGACGCCGAGGCGGCCACAACAGCCTGCCCTTTACGAAAGCGTCTGGCGTAGAGTTCTGTATCCGTACCACCAAGACCAGCGCTTATCACCATGCCGAATTCCCGCGTGTTGCGAATACCGACAATCAGCTCATTACCAAATGCCTCCGAATCCGGCGGCATGAATTCCACCATCAAAACTCCCAGGATATCCCGTGCCACCGCGCTCTGCAGAGCCTCCCCCTGAAGCCCGCGATATTTCTCTGGAACGTGCTCATACCCTCTCTCCAGCTCTTCGGCGTATCGTTCCGGCACCTCATACATCATCCGCCGCCAGGCAGAGCGAATCTTTCCCACCTCTTTGGGAACAATGCGTACCCCGTCCACCTCGGTCTTATGGATGATCTCCGGCGAAACAATCTTCAAAACCACCTTCTCACCGGGAATCGCCAGCAGCTGAGCATCTGTCACCCGATCCCCTTTCTTCAGAAGACAGGTTCGCGGCGGGGTTTCGGCCCCACTCCTGGACAGCAGGTCGTAGGTCTCATATTCGAGCAGAGTGTTACGTCCTGCCTCTTCTGCCCTCGCGAAGAGGTTTGTAATTGCGGAAAAATCAATATTCAAATCGGTCACGCCTGCCTCCTGATACACGGATGAGTGGTTAAAATTTCGTCCTGTGATACTACTTCTCTTTCCTGCAGGCGACAATTATTGTCACAGATTTCCTATTTCTCTTGAAAGTCATTGCAATACACTCCATAATTGAGCCTCTTAAAAATCAGCCACCCCGGAACTAATATGAGCGACATGAGCGACCAGAGCACAAACGACCAGAGCACCCCCCTTATCACCCCTCACTTTCACTACTCCTGTGAAGTCGTTCACCTTGCAGAAGATGATACGGAAGGAATCCTCGTCTCCGAGCTGGTTCTCGCCGGCCAGGTATTGGCCTCCTTTCCTCCTGGCAATGGGAAACGGGAGCTCCTTGAGGCCGGAGAAAATACCCGGTGGGATGGAGATTCCATCATCGCCGAAGTCGCCGGGTATCCGCGCTGTATCAATAAACGTATTGAGCATACCATCACCTTCGCTGATACAATGGAGATTGAACCACTCTTTGAAATCTCCCCCGACGCCATGAGTGTCACACTTGCGATCCATCCCATCCTTGCCGGATGCCGATCTCTCATCAGTGAAGACATTCACGGCCTGCTCAACGCCCAGGGAATTATCTACGGCATAAATGAAACGCAACTCGCCGAGCTGCCCACCCTGCTGGTGAAACACGCCGGGGAATTCGTCAAGATGGTTATCGCCCGCGGGGTCCCGGTGGAAGAGTCAGTTGACTCACACCTCCACTTCAACATGGAGATCGGACCCATCGCCGGAGTCATGCAGCAAAACGGCGTCATCGATTTCCGTGAGCGCCGCGTCATGGTTGCCGTGGAAAAGGGACAGCTCATCGCCACGAAGGTTCCCCCCGTACAGGGCCGGTCCGGTATGACCATCTACGGTCAGGAGACCCCCGCACGCGCCGCAGTCGATTTCAGAGTTTTACTGCTTAACGATGTCACCTTTTCCCGGTCAACCAATGAAGTTCGGGCAACCAAATCGGGAACACTCTCCATCGTCAAGAACACTATCATCAAGGTTCTTTCCCATCAGACAGTTTACTCCGACGTCGATTTCAAAACAGGCAACATCACCTCCAAAAAAAACCTCACCATCCAGGGGGCTGTTCAGCCGGGATTCAGTATCGATGCCGGAGGGGATGTGAAGATACGGGAAGGTGTGTACAACGGAGAAGTAAGCTGTGAGGGGAACCTTGTTGTGCAGGCCGGGGTTACCGGTAAACGCAGCAGGCTCAAGGCTGGCGGGGATATTGATCTTAAATTTATCGAACAGGGCAAAGCACAGTGTGAAGGTATCTTTGTTATACGTTCCCAGGCCTACTACGCCTCAATTCAAGCAGGCGAGCATGTGCGCTGCCATCCACAAAGCAAAGTAATGGGCGGCAGTATTCTCGCGCAGAAAAGCATCTCTCTCGGGGATGTGGGAGGTGAGAACTCCCGACCGGTGGAAATTGCCGCCGGGGTGTTGCCGGAAAGATTATTGCAGTATGAGGAGCGTCGGCTTGAAATAATCAGAATGCAGGAAGAAATAATCGACCATATCGAAAAGGTCCCTGGCAGCGTATCCTCTAAAAAGATCCGCCAGATGGAGAAAAAGGTCGCTGAGATGAAGCTCCTGCAACTGCGCCTGAACATGATTCCCGGCTCGGGGATCTGGTCACGCACGGCCCCCCCAACCCGGGAGGATATTGCCCGTATTACGAATTACAAAGCAAAGGATTACAGTGCAGAAAAAGCGATCGACATCCATGGGATCACTATTGATGTGAGGGGAACAATCGTTGCCGACAGCGTGCTGCGTATCGGCAACCGCACCCTCACCCTGGAAAAAACGGTGGCCGCACGGCGCTTCAAACTGAGCGACAACGGAAAACGGATCGTGGCAGTCCCTCTGAAAAAATGACCACCGGCGAAGACAGCTTCTTCAAGGTACCCTTCAGGGCATCTTGAAGAAGCTGAA
>JBFHIO010000356.1:0-2695 GCA_041596435.1 Desulforhopalus sp.
GACAGTGAGCGTCGGTTGCTGTTTTCCCTCTAACCCTCAGCACAGGAGTATGGCATGTCATCTATTGCATTGTTTTATTGTAACTTTGTTCTGGAAGAAGAGTTGAAAAAGCAGCTTGCTGCGACCACGGGATATACCCTTGTATGCGATGTCGATCTCCTTGAAGACGTGGCGCACCGTTCTGGTATGGATCTGAAAAAGTTGCAACGGGCAGTTTTCGGAACAAAATCGGTTTTCAATCAATTTACCCTTGAGAAAGAGCGGGCGCAGGCCTGGCTGAAGACAGCAGTTGCCAGTGCGATAGTGAAAGATGACATCATTCTCTGTGGCCTTGCCGCTCTGCTGGTGCCGCCGGCTGTTACCCATGTGTTGCGGGTGGCGGTGTTTGACGAGAAAAGGAACCGGATTCAACGGGCGCTTGAGGAGGGGATGACAGAGAAGGGTGCCGAGAAGCTGCTGAAAAAGTGTGATGATGAGGCGCTCGATTTCTCCATGCGGATCCATGGCAAACCCTTTATCGATACCTCTCTTTATGACATCAGCATTCCCGCCGGCGAATTGACTGCGCGGGAGATGGCCCAGCTCATCCTCGAGCATTATCACCGGCCCGGTATCCTGCCTGCAGAGGCCTCCCTGCAGGCTGCCAGAGATTTTCGCATCGCGGCCGATGCAGAGCTGGCGCTGGTATTGAAAGGCTATGCCCCCACTGTTCTTTGTGAAGGCGGTCATGTAACCCTCAAGGTGCATAAATCCTCTTTCAATTTCACGCGCCTCGCGGAGACCATGCGCGGGATTATTTCATCGGTGGATGGAGTAGAGGGTGTAGAAGTACTCGCCAGTGGCGATTCTGCCGTCTCTATTATCAGCGATCAGCAGTTTGTTCTGCCACCGAAGGTTTTGCTGGTGGATGATGAAAGGGATTTTGTCCAGACGCTTTCCGAGCGGCTTGTTACCCGTCAATACGGCAGTTATCCGGTGTTTGACGGCGAGCAGGCGCTGGAGTGTCTTGAGACAGAAACTCCAGATGTGATGGTTCTCGACCTGAAGATGCCCGGGGTGCAGGGGCTTGAGGTTCTTGAAAAGACGAAAAAGGCGAAGCCGGAAATTGAGATCATCGTTCTCACCGGTCATGGTTCTGAGGAGGACCGTACCACCTGTCTCAAGATGGGAGCTTTTGACTATCTGCAAAAACCTGTGGATATCAAGGAACTTACCGAGGTGATTGACAGGGCGTATAAAAAGGTGGCCGATGAGAAACTCAAAAGTATTGAGGGTGACGACTGACAATACTCAAAACATGAGGGTTCTTTGAATCACCTTGTATTTTGTTCATACTCAAGGCTCAGAAAAAATTTTGACTCTGGCGAATAAGATGGGCGAAAGACTGGTTATTCAATGTTCCCGCGAATGAACGAAAAGGGAAGATGATGTCCCATAGAGAAAACAAGGAGACGCTATGACCAGCCAGATGGCAACCAAAGTATTAATTGTTGACGACGAAACAGATTTTGTCGATCTCATGACCCGGCGTCTTGAGGCCCGCGGGCTTGATGTGGTTCCCGTCGTCAGTGGCGAGGAGGCGGTGAATGCGGTTGATGACCACTCCATTGACGTCGCCGTGGTGGACCTTTCCATGCCGGGTATCGACGGCCTTGAAACCCTGCGTCAGGTGAAGGAAAAACGGCCTGATCTCGAAGTTATCATGCTTACCGGGCACTCCTCAGTCAAAAGCGGTATTGAGGCGATGAAAAGCGGGGCCACCGACTATCTCGAAAAACCGGTGGATCTCCAGGCTCTGATGGCGGCCATTCGTGCGGCCAAAGAGGCACGTATGGACCGTCTGCTGGAGCGCTCAGAAGAGGAGATTCAGCATATTCTGAAGAGTAAAAGCTGGTAATTAAAGAGCATTCCTGATGTGAAACAGGGACGGGATTTCTTCCGGCGCCATCGGCGCGAATGGGAAAGGTGCGTTCTCAGTCCTCGAACATATTTACGGAGAATAATCATGATTGCAGCAGAGACCGCGGAAGCGGTAGAAACTCAAGCCATTGACCTGAAGCGGTGGTTTTTTATCCTGCTTGGAGTAGGACTCTTTCTTTTTGTCTATTACTGTCCGCCGTGGCCGGATGCCATTGATCCGCTCGGCAAACATTTTGAGCTGAGCACGCCGGCCAAAGGGGCGATCGGTATCTTTCTGCTCGCTGCCGTGTGGTGGGTTTTTGAAGTGGTTCCCATAGGTATAACCAGTCTCGCCATCGGCGCGCTGCAGGCTCTTTTCATGATTCGTGAGCCGAAAATCGCCTTTAATGATTTCATGGACCCGTCGGTACTCTTTATCTTTGGTTCTATCGTTTTCGGAATGGTTTTCACCAAGACGGGCCTGACAAAACGTATCGCCTACAAAATGCTTTCCATTGTAGGAGAGAAAACCTCGCACATCTACCTCGGCTGTTTTGTGATGACCGCCGCGCTGACCCATCTTATGGCGCATACGGCCGTTGCTGCCACCATGTTTCCGCTGCTGATGACCATCCATGCACTTTACGCGGATGGTGATCATCCCACCCGTTTCGGGAAGGGGTTGTTCATCGGCATGGCCTGGGTGGCCGGTGCCGGTTCCATCATTACTCTGCTCGGTGACGCCCGCGGTGCTGTGGCTCTCGGTTTCTATAAAGATATCATGCACGTTGATATC
>JBFHIO010000357.1:0-2682 GCA_041596435.1 Desulforhopalus sp.
ACTCTTCCAGTTTTCCCTCCAGCTCTTCCCAGCGAGCGTAGAGACGATCTATCTCGCCCTTCGCCTCTTCCACCTCCTGCCAGCAGGCGTCGATCCGGGTTGCATTGGCTGCCACCTCGGGGGAGGACATTTTCGCCTCCAACTCCTGTACCCGAACCTCGGCCTCGGCAATTTTCTCTTCCAGTCCGTCATATTCCCGCTGATCAAGGTAGGAAAGCTTCACCTTCTTCGGTGCAGGTTCGGCTTTGGCAGCGGGTTTCTTCTCCGACCGTTTCTCCAGTGCCCTCTCTTCCTGCTCAAGACCCTGCATCTCCACCAGCCACTGTTCGTAGTCGGCATAAAAACGCACGCGCCCGCGGCCGTTAAAACCAAGCACCCGGTCACAGACACTGTCCAGCAGATAACGGTCATGGGTTACGAGAACGAGAGCACCGGGAAATTCATTCAGACTGGCCTCAAGCACGTCAAGGGAAGGGATATCAAGATCGTTGGTCGGCTCATCCAACAGCAGAATATCAGCAGGACGCAGCATCAGCCCGGCAATGAGGATCCGCGCCTGTTCGCCACCAGAAAGCTGCCCTACAGGCGTTTCAAGCTGTTCCGGACGAAAGAGAAAGCGCTTCGCCCAGCTCACAACGTGCACAGATCGGCCATTGAAAACCACTGAGTCGCCATCAGGGGCGAGGGCCCGTCGCAGGCTCTCCTCTGGATTGAGGCCTTCCCTGCGCTGGTCGAAATGGACAATCTGCACCTTGTCGGCAGTGTGGATGACGCCACTGTCGGCGGTAACCTCACCGCCTTCCTCCCCGCCGGCCAGAATCTTCATCAGGGTCGATTTCCCACAGCCGTTGCGACCAAGCAGGCCGAGGCGACTGCCGGGGGAGAGCACAAGGTTCAACCCGGAGAAAAGCTGCCGTCCGTCCCAGCCTTTGCCAACGTCGGTAAGCTCCATCAGTTTTTTCGTTTTGCGGCCGGTGGCGGTGAAGTCGATCTTCACGTTACCAAGAGCGCGATTGCGCGCCTTGACGCTGGCGAGATCATCCTGCAGAGTATAAGCCTCATCAATGCGATATTTCGCCTTGGTCGCCCGTGCTTTCGGCCCGCGCCGCAGCCACTCATTCTCCCTCCGCGACTTATTGGCCAGACGGGTCTCCTCGGCCATCTGTCCGCTGAGAAAGTCCTCCTGAGTATCAAGAAAGGCGGAGTAGTTACCGTCCACCTGCAGGCTTCCTTCAGGATACACTGCAGAAATTTCAATGATACGGCCGGCACAGTTTTCGAGGAAACGCCGGTCATGACTGACGACGAGGAAGGCCTGGTCGCGCTGAAGTCCGGCAAGCATTTTCTCCAGCCAGAGAATACCTTCGATATCGAGATGGTTGGTCGGCTCATCCATTATCAGGACATCTGGATTGGTGAGCATGGAGCGACAGATCGACAGTCGCTTACGCCAGCCGCCGGAGAGCTCCCCTGCCTTCGCCTCGGTGTCCGGGAAATCCGCGCGGCTGAGCAGCGAGTGGATACGGGTGAATTTTTCAGTTTCTTCGAGCGGTTCCTCGCTCAGGGCGGCGTAGAGATTTTCTACCACCGAGGCCTCGTCGTCAAAGTTATCACTCTGGGCGAGATAGCTGAGGCGGCAGAATTTTGCGGTGAGAATTTCGCCGCTGTCATAGTCCTCATGCCCGCTGAGAATACGCAGAAGGGTCGATTTTCCGCTGCCGTTGGGGCCAATAACACCGATACGGTCCCCCGAATTGACGGTGAGGGATATGGATGTAAAAAGTTTCTGAGCGCCGTATGATTTGGCGAGATTCTTACAGGTAACGAGATTTGTCATAATAAAAATGTTGGGGGAAGTCGTAACTATTTCAGAAGGTTGTTCTGCAGAAACAACACAAGGACATATTATCTGCAGAATTTTGGTGTAGTATAATGCACTTTTTGCTCATACATATCATGCGGTTTGTCAAGGAAAATGGCTTGAATATTTTTCCTTCCACTGGTATTTAAGAAAGGCTGTACTGTAACAATAGCGACCTTTTTCATGATTCCGATTAATTCTTCAGGGTTTATATACTACATGGCAGACGATCAGTTCCATATTATTATCAGTGGGGAACGGGGCCGGGTCATCCGCATTCCGTTCAGCAGAAAAAAGCTCAGGCTCTTTGCCATCTTCTCCTCAAGCCTGATGCTCATTCTTCTTGTCGGCTCTGTTCTCGCCATCTATTCCATTAATAAAAAAGCCGTCGGCCTTAATACTTCCACTGCAGAAATTAACGCAGCCTGGTCCTCTGAAAAAACTCCTGACGATGTTGTCGCTGCTAAAAAAGCTGATCAGGAGATCCGCCGCCTTCGTCAGAAAATTGCAGCCTACGAAAACGGGAAGATTCCGGTTGACAGCGAACTGCTGAAAGAGAAAGAGGCGATTGTACAGAACACTATTGATGAACTCGCTGAGCGCAATGCCAGACTGGATAAACTCTTTCAAGCAGTGGGAATTATAACCCCGCGCCGCAAAAAAATTCTCATTGAAGATTCCTCCGACAGCGGCGGCCCATTCATTGAGATGCCCGACGCTGACACGGATGCGGAAGAATTGCTTGAACGGATAGATTCTAATATGAAAAAGATCAGTTTCATCCCTGTGGGCAAACCGATCGACGGGGTGGTCACCTCCCG
>JBFHIO010000358.1:0-2674 GCA_041596435.1 Desulforhopalus sp.
CGGCTTTAAATAAGATATCTTTGATTACGACCGGACACGCATCTGCGTCTACCCATATTTTCATTTTTATATTAATTATGTTGTTAATGTTTTACTTTAGAGCAGCTTGAAACAGCTTGAAGATGAACAAAATACAAGCTGTTTCAGGGTCCCCTGAAGTCTTGTGGAGGCTGTAAAGTGTGGCAGGCATGGCCTGTACGAAAAAAACATTAAAAACAGATATTTTTACGCAGCACTTAAATCATCAACAATTGTCAACGAAGGAAAATCTGTAATAATCGATGTTGCACCATCTCGAAGCAGGTCTTGCTGCAGTGTTCTGTCATTGACTGTAAAGACATTCACAGCAAAACCATTACTTCGCAATGCGACAAGCAGCTCCCTGTTGACAATTTCTGAATCAGGATGATATGCACTGGCCCCTATATCCCGCAAATATTGGCAGATATTGGGAGGATTCTCCTCTTCCTGCAGGGCACCCAGCATTACTTCAGGCATCTTACAGGAAATTTCTTTGAGATAGTCGTGATTAAATGACGAAATTATTACGCTTTCCATACACTTCGCTTTATCTACTTCTTTCAGCACAGCATCAACAACAGCTCCATCATACTTCCCGCCTTTCTGATCTTTAATCTCGATATTAAGCGGAATCGCGACACGATTACGCCAGACAAGCAACTCTTCAAATGTCATAATCCGCTGCGGGAAAAGAGGGGTGAGTTCCTCTTCTTTTACGGTGCCATTCTGCAGTGTGCCGAAAGGATCTTTTTGTGCAAACCAGCTGCCAAAATCAAGCTGTCGCAACTCCGCAAGAAAAAGCGTATCTACACGCGCCGGGTGCTCAATATCGCAGGTCCTTCCCAATATATCGTCGTGATGCACCACGGCAACACCTTCGCAGCTCATCTGTACATCCATTTCAATATAATGACATTGGCCACGTGCCGCTTCAAAGGATGCCAGGGTGTTCTCTGGTCTGATGGCTCGATACCCCCGATGTGCCCCGACCATGGGGCCTGGATTGCGGGACAAATCAAAAAAATTCATAGTTTTTCACCTCGCTTTGTCAAAAGCAGATTCATGACCGCAAGCAGTGAGGTCGATACAATCAACACAAAAGAAACTGCGTTAATAATCGGAGTCGAGCCATCGCGGACCTGGAGATAAAGATTAACAGGCAGGGTCGTCTTCGAGCCCACCAGAAAAAGTGTCGTGTTAAAGTTCTCAAAACTCATCAAAAAGGCAACTGCACCACTGCCAGTCAGTGCCGGACGCAAAAAGGGCAGGGTGATATAGCGGATAACCTCAAAGCGGGTTGCTCCGAGGTTGAGTGCAGCCTCTTCCAGTGCTGGATCAAGTTTTTTTAACCGGGCTGAGACAACCAGTAACACAAAGGTGGTAATGAAGGAAAATTGCCCGATAACCACCAGCCAGAAGCTGGGCCTGAGAAAGGAGATGTCAATGCCGATGCTGTCCTCAATGAACATCCCGAGATTGTTGGCACAAAGCAGGATGGAGATACCAAGAATGACACCAGGAATAACCAGCGGAGTTAAGGCCAGAAAATAGAGAAACTGCTTGCCGCGGAACTGTTCCTGCTCAAAAAGGAAAGCTCCCATAGTGCCAAAGAGAACGGAAAAAAGGCTGACCCAGACCGCCGTCTGCGCGCTGGACAGCAACGCCCGCAGGTTGGAACTGTCATGGAGCAGTCCGATCCGATCAGGCCCGGCAGAAAAAAACCAGTCGAGTGAGAAACCCTTCCAGGGGAGGGAGGGAAAATCAGAATTGTTAAAAGCAAGGACACAGGTAACAATCAGCGGAGCAAACAAAAAAGTATAAAACAGGATGATATAAATTCTGAAGGACCAGGAATACCGGCGGTTTTGCGGTAAGCTGCGAATCATGATAACGCCCTCCCCAAATCCTGTCTGGTCAGTTTAAGCGCCACCCAGATAATAACGGAGCTGAGTAAAAGCAAAAGGAAACCAAAGGCTGCACCCTGGTTCCAGTTAAAACTGGCAATGAATTCATTATAAATCTGCTCAGTGAACCACAGGGAATTTTTACCACCCATCAGCGTTGGCGTCAGGTAATTGCCCAGGGCGAGCATGAAGACTACAATGGAGCCGGAGGTGATACCTGGTGCGGCATAGGGAATAACTACTTTAAAAAATATGGTTGGTGCCGAAGCTCCCAGGTCGTGGGCTGCCTCAATCATTGCATCGTCCATGTCTTCGAGAGCTGAAATCAATGGCACTGCCATAAACAGCATGGATGTATACACCATGCCCATCAGCATGGAGGCATCATTATAAAGCATTTCGATCGGTTCGTTGATCAGGTGCAGCTGTACGAGGAAATGATTAATGACGCCGCTCTCACGCAGCAGAATCATCCAGCCATAGACTCGTACCAGCTCACTTACCCAGAAGGGCATCAACAGGAGGACAATAAAGAAGCCCTTGTAGCGCAGATTAACGACCTTGGTGAGATAGAAGGCGACCGGAAAGGTTACCACAAAAGTGAGGATGGTGGTGATGACAGCGTAACAGGCAGTCCGGACAAAGGTGTACCAGTAAATTCGCTCGGTAAAAAAGTGACGATAATTCTCCAGAGTCCATGTGGGATTTCCCATATCACTGGTTCCTCTGAGCGACATTATCAACAGTTC
>JBFHIO010000359.1:0-2640 GCA_041596435.1 Desulforhopalus sp.
AATCATAGTCAACCATGGACTGTCGGACTGCTCAAGAAACAGTCCCCGATTATTTCTCACGTGAGCAGAAGTCACTTGAAAAATGTAATTTTTGCCACTTGCAGCTTCCAGATTAACAGTATCCCCAGGTTGCAGTTCCTGTAAAAACGTAAAACTAGTGTCACGATGCCCGGCAAGAATACAGTTACCGTTGCTACCAACGACCGCGCTGCTGGTGAGACGTCCAGGGCCGAAAGCCAAAACTTCACCGCTATCACCTTCCAACACGATATGATCAATGCCAAGCCGCTCCACCCGAAGCCGTGCTACCGGCCAGCTGTCCGCCCAGGGCCAGGGTTTCACCGCTACTCCGGTACGCACAGTTTCTTCCCAGGCACTGTGCAGCAACTTCTGCGCCACCATTGCTTTCACCCGTAGCCACATACCGTCGCATACCATAAATCCACCCGTAACCAGCAGCAGGTATACCGTCAGCTTTATGATCATCTTTGCCATACCCTCCTCCGCAGAATGTGCAGCAATGCCGCTCCCAGAAGAAGTAGAGCTCCAGCCAGCATATGCATTGCCGACGGGGTTGCTGTCCGCGAGCCGCCACCAAATACCGCATTCATCTGCAGGCCTCGCGGTGCTGCTGTTTTAAGTACAACTTTCTCGGATGTTTCGTCCGAAGGTCTGGAAATCACCTTATCTACCGCTACAAGGCTGGTGTATTTGCTCACCAACTGGTGCTCCAGAGCGGTTACCAACACAACTTTCTTCACCGCCTCTGGATCTTCCCCAAGCGCCAGGCTATCCATTTCAGACCGTATTTTTTTCCTGGCCCAGAGTGCACCGATCCCCGGTCTATTGGCATTGCTATCGGTATTCACCGTATACTCCCAGCGTTTCCCGAGCTGCTTGCCGGAAACTATTATCTCAGAGATTTTGCTTTCCACCTTCAACGCCAACATTAACGGCTCACCATAGTACAGATCCGGAACAGGATTTGGATATGCCTCAAAATCGACATCTTTACCATCAGCTGTTTTTACCCGTATATCCGTTACTGCAGGTGTTTCCAGCTTGCTGAGAAGGTCATCCATATGCTGTTCGATTTCGTTCACATCACCGATATAGGTGTAGGTTCCACGCCCCATGGTTGCTGCCCTGGTCATAAAATACCCGTTTGGTGCAGAACCGATTCCTACCGTGAAAAGTCTGGAATCACCAAGCCTCTGTGTAATAAGTTCGAAGAGTTCAGTCTCATTCCCAATTGCACCATCAGTCAAAAATATTACCTGACGAATCCGCTCACTCTGCAATCGACCATCAAGCGCTAACTCCAGAGCAGGCTTCATTTCAGTCCCGCCATCAGCCTGCAGTCTGTTAAGATAACCCATCGCCACTGAGATATTTTCTTCGGTACCGGGTAATGATTGAGGGAACAATGCATGTGCATTGCTACTAAAGGTCACAACATTAAAGCGATCCGAAGGACGCAATTTCTGTAGTGCCCGCCGCAACGCTTCCTTAGCCTGAACAATTGATGGCCCCGCCATTGAACCGGATACGTCCAGAACAAAGATCGCTTCACGTGGAACATACACTTCATGCCGTTCCTGTGGCGGCATCAACATGAGCAGCAGATACTTATTATCTCCCTGTATTTCTGAAAGAAGTGCGGCAGAGGTCTGCTCATTTTTTTCAGGCTGCCACTCAAGAACAAAATCCCTGTCGGCAAGCACTTTGCCGGTAAACTCCAGTGAGAAATGATCTTTGGCCAATTCACGTGTTGTCATGTGGTGGTAAAGGCTCTCAAGTTTGGAGAGAGGAAAACCACTTACGATATCAACAGAAAGCTGCATGGTCGGCGTTGCCGCTGAACCAGGAGTCGCCACAGGCGGGGTGATGCTGGAAGCGTCAGGAACCCGGTCAGTATCCCTGGCCCAACCCTCATTACCAAAAGTGAGCGATCTTCTTTCTACAGCGCCATCCGCAACCGGATTACCGGGAATATATCGTGGTGTAATTGCCATTGGGAAACGTAATGAAAAGACATTATCACTCATCTGAACTACCTGCTGATACTCAATCACGATAGTGATATGCTCCCCCGGCCCGATATTGGCTACACGAGTCGTAAAGATGTTGGGACGATTCTGCGCCAGAAGCGAGGTCTTTCTGCCCTCTTCCCTGGCCTTTGTGTAAATTGCCTGAGCCTCTTCGCGTTCATGAATCTCACCTACAATTTCTCGTTCCCCTACCTGCATGCGTAAACGATCCACTGCACTTTCATCCGGCAGTGGAAAAACATACACTCCATCAACCCAGTCAGCGCCGCTGTTCTGAAACTGTTGAGACACTCTCACTCTTGCCACAACGCCACTGATACTGATCTGAACGTCCTGTTCCAATTGAAGTGCCGAGACTGCATTGCCATCCTGCCCCGGCACCAGCAACTCCCCCTGTCTGATATCCTCCAGTCTAAAGGAATCAGTCTGTTCAGTTGCAGACTCGGTTGCCTCAGGAGTATCAACCGGAATTTCGCTCGCTTTCGCCTCAAGTAAGCCGCCACAAATTATGACGAGAGCCACCGCCACTGTATACACAAGCAGCATAAGATTACCCGGATCAAGTAACTTTCCCTTCGGCTTCATATTC
>JBFHIO010000360.1:0-2639 GCA_041596435.1 Desulforhopalus sp.
CCGTGATCCCGAGCGAAGTGGTGAAGAGGATGTATACCGTGCTCTGGCTTATACCATGCGTGATCTCATGGTTGAAAAGTGGATAGAGACCCAGAAGGCTTTCTACGCAAAAGAGCAAAAGCGTGTCTATTATCTCTCGCTTGAGTTTCTGATCGGTCGCTCCCTGCGCACTGCGGTAACCAATCTCGGTCTCTATCAGGATGTGCAAAAGGCTGTGACCGAACTTGGCTTCAGCTTCGATGATCTGCGGAATGAAGAAGAAGATGCGGCTCTCGGAAACGGTGGTCTCGGTCGTCTTGCGGCCTGTTTTATGGACTCCATCGCAACTCTGCAGGTTCCGGGGTTTGGCTACGGGATTCGCTATGAATACGGTTTGTTCTATCAGAAGCTGATAGACGGTTATCAACGTGAGATTCCTGACAACTGGCTGGAAGACGGTTCCCCCTGGTCGTTTGACCGCTCCATGCCGCGTTTTCCTGTACAGTTTTTCGGCGACGTACTCAGTTATCAGGATGATGACGGCAGTTACCGTGCCAAATGGATAAATACGCAGAATGTTATGGCACGCGCCAGCGATATTCTCGTTCCGGGATATAAAAATAATTTTGTGCTCAACCTTCGGCTGTGGTCCGCCTACTCCTCCCGTGACCTCAACCTGACTGAATTCGGCAGGGGAGACTATATCGGGGCGGTACAGGAGAAGGTGCGCTCTGAGACCATCTCCAAGGTGCTCTATCCGCCGGATCATAACTATGCGGGACAGGAGCTTCGTCTCAAACAGCAATATTTCTTCGTAGCGGCTACTTTCCAGGACATTATGCGCCGCTTCACGAAGCGCTGCGTGGATTTTGACCAGTTTCCGGATGAGGTTGCGGTGCAGCTCAACGATACCCATCCCTCCATCGCCATTCCCGAATTGATGCGTCTGCTGCTCGACATTGAAGGTCTCTCCTGGGAGCGGGCGTGGAAGATTACTGTCAAAACCTTCGGCTACACCAACCACACTTTGATGCCTGAAGCTCTGGAAAGGTGGAGTGTTGACATTATGGGTCGTGTCCTGCCCCGTCACCTGCAGATTATCTATGAAATCAACGCCCGCTTCCTCAAGGAGGTTTCCGAGCGGTATCCCGATGATCCTGCACGGTTGAAAAAGCTCTCTATCATTGAAGAGGGTACTCCGAAAATGGTGCGCATGGCGCATCTCGCCATAATTGGCAGTCACAGTGTCAACGGCGTAGCCGAGCTGCACTCCGAACTGCTCAAAGAGCGACTTTTCCCTGAGTTTAACGAGTTCTTCCCCGGTCGTTTCAATAACAAAACCAACGGAATTACTCCCCGCCGCTGGCTGCTTGATGTGAACGAGGAGCTCTCTCTGCTGATCAGCGAGAAGATTGGTTCCGACTGGGTAACCAATCTTGACCAGCTCCGTGGTCTTGAGGCTTACGCTGACGATCCTGCTTTCAGCGAATCCTGGAATCGTGTGAAGCTTTACAAGAAGAAACAACTCGCCAGATATATCTACGATGAGGTTGGGGTAAAGGTTGATCCGACGGCGATGTTTGACATTCAGGTGAAACGGATTCACGAGTATAAACGTCAGCTTCTTGCGGGTATCCATCTTGTGCATCTCTATCAGCGGATTGTTCGCGGAGAGGCAGAGGGACAGGCTCCGCGGGTAGCCATCTTTGCGGGTAAAGCGGCACCATCCTACTGGCGGGCGAAGCTGATCATCAAATTCATCAACTCCATCGGGAGTGTAATCAATAATGATCCGCGGGTTGGCGATCGCCTGAAGGTGGTTTTTCTTCCCAACTATAATGTTTCTCAGGCGGAGATTATCATGCCGGCGGCCGACCTCTCCGAACAGATTTCCACCGCTGGAACTGAGGCCTCAGGTACCGGGAACATGAAATTCTCCCTCAACGGGGCACTGACCATCGGCACGCTCGACGGCGCCAATATTGAGATTCGAGAAGAAGTTGGGGATGAGAATATCTTTATCTTTGGCATGACTGCTGAGGAAGTAGCGTTTGAGAAGAAAAACCCCAGCCGTACCCCGGAGCAGATCTGCAATAATAACAAAGCGGTCGCAGACATCATCAACTGCATCCGCGAGGGTGCTTTCAGTAATGGGGATACAGAGCTTTTCAAACCTCTTGTTGACTCGCTGATGGACCCCCATGATCCATATCTCCTTCTGCTCGATTTTGAGTCTTATCTTGAGTGCCAGAAGAAGGTAAGTACGGCGTTTCTCAAGCAGCGGGTGTGGACGAAGATGTCTATTCTGAATGTGGCGCGGATGGGCAAGTTCTCTGCCGACCGTACCATTCGTGAATATGCTGAAGATATCTGGAAGGTTAAAACAAAGTGATGGGTTGCATGGTGTCCGTTTCGACTTTTTGCCGGGGCTGAAGTTTACTGCCCTGAATGAGGGCGTTTTATTCAGGGGACCTTGAAACAACTTGTATTTTGTTCATATTCAATGTTCCCTCTACTCAAATTTTGATTTTATGATACGTATTATTGTATTTTCCCTGCTGATGCTTTTTCCCGCAATGAACGCCCTTGCAGCAGAGCAGGGCCAGAGTGTTGACTATTTTCTCAAGCACCCGCAGAAGGCGCGACTTACCCTGCTGCAC
>JBFHIO010000361.1:0-2627 GCA_041596435.1 Desulforhopalus sp.
AAGACCAGTTTTTCTGCGGAGAGAATCTCTTCGGGACGGTTTACATCCTCAATCTCATAACCGAGGCGAAGGATAGCATTGCGAATACTGCGCACATTTCCTGCACCATAATCAAGCAGTGTTACTTTCATACGTTCACCTCATTCATCTTCCAGAGTATAATAAAATCCCTCGGCACATTTCCTGCAGAGAATTTTACCATCCTTCTCCACATCCCGATGGTCCTGCACCCAGTCACCGCAACCTTCACACTGCACGCGGCGGGTCGGACGGCCGGGCATGTCAGCCGCAGGAATCTCAACCTTCACATGCTCTACCTTAAAGAGCTCCTCCTCCGGCATGATGCGGTAGGCCTCGAGCTGGCGAGCGTATTTATTTTCCATTTCTTTGCAATAGAGCTTCGATCCCTCCCGCGCCTCCTCCAGTGCCGTAATCCGCACCGCCTTCCCCGTCTCCAGATTGATGAAAGTAGCCGCCATGACACCATGGTCAAGAAATTTCATCGACCTCTTGCCAAGGCTGCAGCCGGTTACCGACTGAATAGCATCGGTGGCACATCGGTCTATCTCAACATAAATGCAGAACTTTTTGCGGTCAGCACCTTTGGGCTCTTCAATGTTAATCAGAGAGAGCGCGAGGAGAGACATACGCACTCCTATAACCTGCCCGGCACAGATATGTCCGTGAACCCGGGTGGACTCTTCAAGCAGTTCTTCAAAGGTTTGCATAATAATGAAAGTAGTGGAGGGGAAAAGGAAAAAGGCCATTCCCATCGGGAACGGCCTTTTTGAAATAGTGTGTCTCTGCCGAAGAAACCGACGAGAACATATTTCTTGAGCTGACCGGAGAAAAACCCGGGCTGTACGCCCCGGTAATCCGGGCGCTGAATTAGTTTACAGCGTCAGACAACTTGGAGCCAGCTTTGAATTTAACAATGTTACGAGCCGGGATGTCGATGGCCTTGCCAGTCTGGGGATTACGACCGGTGCGTGCTTCGCGCTTGGATACAGAGAAAGTACCGAAGCCGACGAGGGTAACCTTGTCACCTTTTTTCAGTGTTTCTGCAATAGTGGCAAGAGTGCCGTTTAGAGCCTTTTCGGCATCTGCTTTGCTGATGTCTGCAGCATCGGCAATACTTTCGATGAGTTCCTTCTTGTTCATGATTCCTCCCTGCGGGTTCTTCTTCTGCCGGACACCGACATGGCCTCCGACTGTTTGAATAATAAAGCCATTTATTTCTGCTTGACGTAAGCAATCCTGCTTACACTCTTCTGATCCGTTAAAAGCCTTCTTTCAATGGAACAAGAATAAAAATTGGAGGGATCTTGAACAATTCACTGTTCCAAGATCCTCTAAAAAACGCCGAATCCCTTTATTTGCGGGCTATTGCGCTTATAAGAAGGCACCATAATTGAATAGCCATAACGAATCAAGAAAAAATTTGTGCCCAACACGCCCCCATGCTGATATTTTTACTTTTTCAGCATTGACGACGGTTACAAAGGGTTATGATCCCCTTTTTGCTCTCGCTGAAAGATTCAGATTCTATAAGTGGTGTCAGAATAGCTCGAATCTCTGGAGTAATACTTTGTTTTTCTGCTGTTTCATCTGCCTCCCCCCATAATTCGAGGAGGATGCCTCCGACTACAGGTTTTACCCGCGCCAGCGGCAACCCCAGCTTTTTCAGCGCTGTCTCAGCCCTGCCTGTAAGCTCAAGGGCTTCTCTGGTAATTTTTTTACCCTGTGGCAGCCGGGTGGCAAGGCAGGACTCTGAAGGCAGCGAATAATTAGATAAATGAAACGCTTCTGCCAGCTGCCGAACTTCTGCCTTCTCAATCCCGACATCCGCCAGCGGAGTAAGGATTCCCTCTTCCGCCAGCGCCTGCAGACCAGGCCGAACCTCAAACAGATCATCTTTATTGGTGCCATCCAGCAATACCGCGCCACCCAGGCTCGCAGCTATGGGTTTCAAATTGATATAAAGGTGTTTTTTGCAGATATAACAGCGTTTCCCATCGTTGGCTGCAAAACCGTCATAGAGCAGCGGATGAAGCATAACCTCAATCAACTCCCCGAGTTCCGGAAAGTTCTCTTTATAAAGCTGCTGTACCATTACCTGGCGTTCAGGAGCTTCGAGAATAGACTTTCCGTGAATGGCCACGACGTTCTCTGCTCCGAGAGCCTCAACGGCCAGCTTCAGCAGGAGGGTGGAATCCACCCCGCCGGAAAAAGCCACTGCCACCCTGCGATGGGAATGCAGATTCTCAAGCAGAGTTTCACAGACCTGTTTTAAGGTGTCATTCTTAAATATTATCTGGCTTTCCTTGACAGACCGCGTTTCATCTTCCATATTTCACATTATCCATAACAGATCAGCTTAAAGATTCTTTGAGATATTCTCACGGAGCAGAACGACTGCTCCATGTTTTTCGCTTCTTCCTTCCAACCATATAACGCCATGCCAGAGCAGAAAAAAAAGATCGGCACCGTCCGTCAGGACATTGATACTATCGACAACACAATCCTTGATCTCCTCAAAAAGCGTCTGGACTGCGCCAAAGAGATCGGCAGATTGAAAAACAACGAAAAACGGGCCAAATGGGATCCACTGCGGGAAAAACAGATCT
>JBFHIO010000362.1:0-2626 GCA_041596435.1 Desulforhopalus sp.
CTCTCCAATGTAAACCTGCACTTTCGCGAAGCACAGTTTATCTCTCTGCTCGGGCCCAACGGGGCGGGGAAAACCACCCTGCTGCGAACTCTCTCCCGGCATCTGAAACCTATCTCCGGGACTGTTACCATTAATGACCGTCCGCTGGCCTCTCTGCATCAGTCTGAACTGGCGAAGATTATGGCCGTGGTGCTTACCGAACGGATTACTCCGCCGCTCTTTTCAGTCTTTGAATTTGTCGCCCTCGGGCGTTATCCCCATACCAACTTTCTCGGACGGCTGACAAAAAGAGACAGGGCTGTGGTAGAACGGGCACTCTCCGCCGTGCACGCAACAGATCTCAGAAAACGGGAATTTACCAGTCTGTCGGATGGCGAACGCCAGAAGGTTTTGGTGGCGCGGGCGCTGGCTCAGGAACCGCAGGTGCTGCTGCTTGATGAACCCACCTCCCACCTCGACCTGAAACACCGGGTTGAAGTGATGTCTATCCTGCGGGAACTCTGCGCCAGTGGTCATATCACGGTGATTGCCTCCCTGCACGATGTGGATATCGCCGCCAAAGTTTCCGACCAGGTGGTGCTGGTGAAGAATGGCGGGATTACCGCCTCCGGTGCGCCGGAAGAGGTTCTTTGCAACGGGGCTGTTTCTGAGCTGTATGATTTCACCCGCGCCAGTTTCAGTCAGGAGCTCGGTTCCCTTGAGCTGCAGGGGAAGAAGTCTGGCAGAGAGATCTTTGTGGTTGGCGGGATGGGGCGCGGTGCGGCGATCTACCGTCTGCTCAGCAAATACGACTGTTCTCTGCACAGCGGCGTGCTCTTCTCCAACGATCTGGATGCCTTTGTGGCGGACAGTCTCGGGGTGAAAAATATTGTTCAGGTTCCCGCGGCTGAAGTTGATGATCCCTCCCTTGATCGGGCCCTCCATGAGATGGAGCAGTGTGACTGCCTCGTGGATGCCGGCTGCGATCTGCAGGGAATCTACAAGGGAAATCAGGCTCTGCTCAGCAGGGCGGTAAAGATGAAGAAACCGGTTTTCTGTTTTCACAAAACGGGGAGTGCAGATGACGGTCGGGTACAGGTGGCGAAGATCAGCGATTTGCCTGCGGCCATTGAAGAAGTAATGCAGAAGCGTGCAGGAATCTGAGAAGGGAGCGGCCTCTGTGTCAATGTGGGGAAACAATCAATGCTATCAGAACGGGTGCAGATCATGGAACAGCGCATGGCCTTCGATACAGATCGCGAAATCTTTGTTGGGAAGCGGAAGTCGACGGAATGTGTGTTGCCTCATCGTATCCGCCGTGAGCCACTGAGGGATATTCCCGATAATGTTCAGCCGTACAGAACGGGCAGGGGGGAATAATGAGGCTGCGCACTTTCAGCAGCGGGGTTACCCTTGATCGAAAGGGGAAGGCGCTTATTGCTCATTTCCCGGGGCCGTACGGCGTGGTCTCCACTTCAGCGGCGGACGGAGGGTTGCATCGGGGGATGGAGTATGCCATTAATTTCCAGAGCTGCGAGGGGTGTAATCATACAATAAATGTGAACTACCGCGACCCGCAGCTCTATCGCCGTTATGTCTGCGAACCTCTCGGTGTCCCGCCGGAGAAAGCTGTGATGATGGGAACTGCGGCCAATATGCACCTGGCAGCGATTGTCTCGAGGAACTTTGAGGATCTTGAAGTGACGGCCGTGGTTACCGGTGGCGTGGAAAGCAATGCCGGACGGGCCGGAGATCCGGCGTCGGTGGTGGAGACGCCGGAGGGCTTTTTCCGCCTTGTCAATGGCCGTCGCGAACCCGGTACCATCAACATTCTGCTGCTGATTTCCAAGCCGCTGACGGACGGGGCGCTTACCCGCTGTATTATTCTTGCCACCGAGGCGAAAACGGCTGCCCTGCAGGAGCTGGCGGTTAATTCCCGCTATTCGTCCGGGCTGGCAACGGGCACCGGTACCGACCAGATGATTGTGGCCGCGCCTGATCCGGATGACGACAGCTATCGCTTTTTCTGGGCAGGAAAACATGTCAAACTCGGCGAGTTGATTGGTCTCGCGGTGACTGCTGCCGTGAAAGAGACCCTTGCCCGACAGAACGGGCTTACGCCCTCCGGCCAGTGTTCGGCGAAGATTCATCTGGAGCGCTTTGGCTGTACCAATATCAGTATGAAGAAGGGGATTGTCGCCTGCCTTGATGAGAAGACGGGAGAGCTCCTCGGGAATAATTTTCAGGCAATTAATCACGACCCTCTGGTGGTGGCTGCTGTGGCAGCGCTGGCCCACCTGCAGGATAAGCTGGGCTGGGGTATTTTGCCGAAGGGGTGCCGCATGGAAATTATGGGAGCTGCGGCGGCCCAGCTTGCCTGTGCGACAGGTGGCCATTTTGAGAAGATGGAGGGCTACCGCGAACGCTTGGGAGAGCGTGCGGAAACTGAAGATTTTTTGCAGCTCTGCTGGGAAGCGATGGCGGCGGGATATGCTGACCGCTGGTCCTTATGGGTACCTTGAATAATCAGTCTTCCGCCCATCTTCTTCGTTACAGTCAAAAATTTATCCTCCGACAAAGCGAGGAACGAGACGTCGAGATATCATGTATGGCTGAAGCAAATTTCCTCCTGTGCCTCAAATATGAA
>JBFHIO010000363.1:0-2622 GCA_041596435.1 Desulforhopalus sp.
ACCCGCATCTGCCGGCCGGCATTATTGTAATAGTATTCGCGATAGACATTGTGACCGGTGGCCTCAAGCAGACGAGAAATGGAATCTCCGAGAATCGCCTGCCGTCCATGCCCGATAGAGAGAGGCCCGGTGGGGTTGGCAGAAACAAATTCCACCATAACCCGGC
Source organism: Desulforhopalus sp. (assembly GCA_041596435.1). Lineage (GTDB taxonomy): Bacteria > Desulfobacterota > Desulfobulbia > Desulfobulbales > Desulfocapsaceae > Desulforhopalus. Next base: position 167 of record JBFHIO010000363.1, read on the forward strand.
GATCTTCACCGACCCTGCTGTGGCCAAAGCCCTCCCCCGCAGTAAGGATCTGCGGGATCATCGCCTGCCAGATATTCGGCTGAATGGTGATATTAACAAAGCCTGGCCCCACCACGTCCACCTTCGCTACCAGTGTCGTTTCAACCTCCAGTTTCATGGCGATCTGCCCGGCAATTTCCCGGGGATTCTTCTTCTCAATACCGGCGAGAACCAGTGCAAAGTTTGTGGAGAAATCTCCCTGTCCCTCGTGCTTTGGCAGTTCAACGGTAAATTTTCCAGACCCCTTGTCAGACCAGAGTCCTTCCTGCACACCCGCTGTAAAACAGTCCTGCAACACATCTTTAAGCTGCTGACGAATCATTGATACTCTTCCTGGATAGTTTGTTAATCAGATTTCATCTGAGGTCCCTGGCAGGGGCCATGAAAAAGCGCCTGCTCCCCCGGAGACGGCAGACGCTGACTTTTCAGATGCCGGTTATTCAGCTGAGCTGAAGTGTTTGTTGACATGGCCATAAATACATATGACTTCATAGCTGATGGTATCGAGAACCTTCGCCACTTCGTCGGCGGTAATGCACTCTTCACCCTGGCTGCCGAGAAGGACAACCTCATCTCCAACCTCAACCTCCACGTCACTGACATCAAGCATACAGATATTCATGCAGATACGGCCACAGATCTGCACCCGCTGCCCACCAGTCAGGACTTCTCCGCCATTGGAGAGATGGCGGTTCAATCCATCTTCATACCCCACCGGAATAACGGCAATTCTGGTCGGTTTTTTGGTAATGAAGGTTCGCCCGTAACTGATGGAGCTGCCTGCAGGAAAATCCTTCACCTGGATAATCCGACTGGAGAAACGCATGGCAGGAACAAGCCTGTCGTGGGGTAATCCTGAAGGGTGGCTGCCGTAGAGGGCAATCCCCGCCCGAATCATATCACAGTATGCTTCAGGATGATTAAACAGTGCCCCCGAGTTGGCAATATGCCGAATAACACCGTAACGCTCTTTGAGCCCCGCCGCGACCTTCTTGAATTTTACCAACGCCTCAGCAGTGCTTGGAGAACCGGGGATATCGGCCTCGGGGAAATGGCTCATCACTCCGGCAATCTTCAGATGGGGGAATTCTGCCAGTCCCGCAGCAAAGGATTCAACATCTTCGGGCCACAGTCCGAGACGCCCCATACCGGTATTGACCTTGAGATGAACCTCAAGCTCATTATTCCGCGCAGCTCCCTCGGCTTCAAGCAGAGCAGCCTGAGCATACGTGGAAATAACCGGAGTAAGGTCAAAGTCGTAGAAGAAAGAGGCGTCTTCATTGCCAAAACAGGTAGTAACGAGAATCATCCCCTCGATTCCAGCCCGGCGCAGTTCTACCCCTTCACAAAGCTCGGCCACACCAAAGCGACGGCAGCCGGCACCGGCGAATGCCCGGGCGGCAAAGACCATGCCATGACCATATCCATCACCTTTAACCATCGCCATCAACGGGATGTCACCGGCAAGCTCTGCAAGATAACGATAATTCGCTGCAAGAGCGGCGGCATCAACGGTAATTCGATTAAAACTTTCACCTTTCATTCTCTGTCCCTGTAATGGAAAAATTCGCCCCAGGCGCACCGACTGGAGAAAAGCAGCGCCCAGCCAACTGTAAAGTAGATAAAGCAGAGGATTATAGTGGGAAGTGGTGAATATTTCAACAGAACACCGGTAACGATCATCCCCGCAACCATCAACCAGGTCTTCATGGAATAGACCGCCCCCAGCCAGGTGCCCTCTTCGAGGGTATGGATGCGGGCAATAGTGCGCCCCGCCGCGCGGTCAAGGACATAGCGGGATTTCAACGCCCCCGCGACAAGACCTGCGGTGGCCAGGAGCACAATAAAAGTTGTCCCCCCGCGAGCACGATAGAGTCCCTTGCCAAGAAGCATGAGACCTACGGCACTCCAGATGGCTGCCGAAAGAAGAAGGTGGATGCGGCGACTGGCGCCGGGTTTCCAGGTATATGTATTCACGATATCAATAAACGAAAACAGCCCGTACCCCTGCGAGGGGCAACAGGCCAAAAGAACCGATCCCTGAATAAAGGGCACCAGTAACAGTAAGGGCTTCTGCGGGACATACTTTAAAGCACAGGTTGCATCCTGTCATAATCCCTTCAGAAACAAAACAGAGCCGAAATTTTCGGCTTCTGGAGACATCAAATATGAATGGAATAAAAGGTATTCAAGATACCCCTCTTTATATTGCTCATGCCTGCCGACTTCGTCAAACATCATTTTTCTTCGCAGCAACTTTACGCTCTGCCCGCTGCCTTTTTTCAGGGAAGCTGTTCCGGTGCGCGTCAAATTTCTTGTTCTGAAATAATGTACGCCCGCGACTTTGTCAAGAAATTTGGCGAGAGAAAGGAGGGGACATCACATATGAACTCTTTGTATTTGCGAATAATTTTCGT
>JBFHIO010000364.1:0-2603 GCA_041596435.1 Desulforhopalus sp.
AAGAGAAACAGTCCCAGCCCTGTCAGCAGCCCAGAGAGGACAATTGTATGTCGATTGCCAATTCTCGAACTGAGGTTTGGTGAGAAGAGGATGGAGACGACATAGCCAAGAATAATAATGAAGAAGAGTGAACCTTCCGCACTGTGGCTTATACCGCTCTCCTTTTCAATCATCGGCATAAGGGGTGAGATTATTACCCGGGCTGTGAAGGTAAGGAAGAATATCGACGAGAGGAATAACAGGGATGGCAGTGCGCTGCGGAAACTGCTGCCGAACTGCAAGGGGGGAGAATCAGTTGATCCGGTCATTATTTGTCTCCATATCTTTATGCCGTTTTGAAATGAATTTTTTTATTATTCAGGAGCGAACAGCCACGGTAACCGGAGACAAATGCTGCAGGATGTCACTGTGCCAGGACGTAACAGGTCGGGAGGGCGGAGTGAGAAGATGAGCAGGAAGTTTGAATACCTGGTTGGAAAATGAAGTTATCTTTCCCTGGAAAGGGTATGAAACTTTTCGTGGAAACAAATACTCCCAGAATTTTTGAAAAAGAATGAGGAGAGCAGCACACAAGTGGGATGCAAAAGAATGCGAATACTGTCGAAAGCTGAACAGCCATACTGACTTCGCTGTTGTTACTGCCTGTTCTCCTGCGCTGCAACATCAACCATTACAGACAGCATGTGAGCGCCGCCCCCCATAACCACTCCTTTTACCGGAGCAACATCTCCGTAATCCCTCCCCCAGGCAACGGTAATATAGGAATCATTGACAATTAAATTGTTGGTGGGGTCCAGATCTACCCAGCCAAAATCGGGAACAAAAACAGAAAACCAGGCATGGGATGCATCTGCACCAACCAGTTTGGGCTTTCCCGGCGGAGGGATTGTTTCCATATAACCGCTCACATAGCGTGCCGCAAGGCCAAGCCCCCGCAGGCCGCTGATGGCAAGATGGGCGAAGTCCTGACAGACACCTTTTCTCTTTATAAGCACCTGCTCGACAGTTGTATCGACATTACTCGCAGTCTTGTCGTATGTAAATTCCGTGAAAATACGCTGCATTAAATCGATGGCTCCGCTCAACACAGGCATTCCCGGGGGAAAAGACCGTCTGGCGTAAGTCGTTGCCGCAGCAGTGATGTTGACCAGCGGACTGGAAAAAACAAACTGTGAGGCCTCAAGTTCGATCGGCTGCTTACGTTCTATCAGGCGCTGCACGGCTGTTTCATAAGGGACAGTGGACTCAGCTGTCGGAATTCCCGGACGTGACGTCCTGACGATGCTGGTGGCAGACATTGTCAATTCATTATGTGGATGCTGAACCATGAACACGTGAACCGTATTGCCAAAATAATCAGTTCGACAATGCAGATACTGGGGGCTGGGAGTGATCGACAATTGAAAATCGATAACCTCCTGGGAGGGGGTTGCCCGTGGATGCAGTAAAAGTTCATTCTGAGACAGTGATGCCGGTGCAGAATACTTATAACTGGTGTTATGAATAATGCGGTATTTCATACTGCGGGCTCACCTGAGATCATTGAGTAATGACGTGTTGCAGGGACACGGCTGAGATAATGTCCACTGATTTCCTGGGCGAACTCTTCTAAAAGAGCGACCATTGAAGTAAGAACCGTTGCCAGTCTTTCATCTTGAGGTTTGTTCTCACTGCACTCTGCTCCTGTCAAATCGAGCAGCCGAACGGTCGTAAGCATTTCCAGAGCAATCCGTTCTTCAGCACAGGAAAATCGTCTCTCACCCTGATTGGGCAGATGTTTAACATGGTTTGCAATCTGGCTGAACTGGAAAGCCAGTGATTTGGGATTGCTTTCATCTGCCAGCAGAAGATCCAATACCGGTGCCAATTGAAATGTGGATTTGTATCTGGCCCGATATGTCATGAGACTGTCAGACACTTCCAGTAAAGATTGCAGGGTGTTCCTGCTGTTGCTGCACACCTCTGGAAGACCGATTCGAAGAAGGACTGTCTGGTTCAAAGCCCGTTCAATGCGGCGGCCCATGTCCATAAAGCGCCAGCCCAGGCCGCGGGTCATGCTTTCCATGGCCAGTCCGCTGAAGGCACTCAGAATGAACAAGGTCTTATCTAAAATCTCTAATGGGTCGCTGAAGGGATTATCAGCAAATTCCTCCAGCTGGTTGAGTGCCCGGGAAGAGTCGGCAGAGAGTCTGTCCCGCACATTCCGTGCTGTTTCCTGCACACGCCGCAAAATGAACACCACACTTTCTGCCCGATCCTTGCGGTACATTGCATCATGGAGATAATGCATCAACTCCTTGTAAAAGGGAGTTCCTCTCTCTGCCGAAAAAATCTTGGGAATGATATTCTTTGTTCGAAGAATGTTGAGCAAAAAAGGTAACTCTGGAATTTCATCAAGTCGATCTTCACCTGATAATCTCAGGTATATTGCGCGCAACAGCCGTATCATCCCTTCGGCACGTTCAAGATAACGGCCCAGCCAGAGCAGGTTGTCAGCTACCCGGCTGGGGAGATCATTACTGCGCCTGAATTCGGCGACGGTATGGAATCCTTCCAGCATGGAAAAAGGTTCAACCGGCTTATCCGATAAAACCCAGATATCC
>JBFHIO010000365.1:0-2602 GCA_041596435.1 Desulforhopalus sp.
AAACTGGAAATCAGGGCCACGGTCACAGAGATGGCAATAATAATCCTGGATGCGCTGTTCCCGGCAATGCGGAGCACAGGCGCCACGAGCTTGTTGATCATGCCGGTTCGGTCCAGACCTGCGCCGATGATGATAACAGCGATAATTGAAACCACCGCATTACTGCTCAGTCCCACAAAGGCTTCTTTCGGTGTCACAAGGTGAAGCAGAGGCAGACAGACCATCATCAGGATGGCTACCACATCCACACGCACCCACTCGACAATAAAAAGAAAAATGGCAACTCCGATCATGGCCATAACCAGGACCATATCAAGGGTTAAAGGCTCCATACTCACTCCAGATTTAAATTAATATTTTTTCCGGTTTCTTTTTTCATATTTATTCGAGTTCCCGCTTGCTCACTGTCAAAAGGGAACATTCCAGATTACCGAGAACCTTTGATATCCAGTGCCGTCCAGGTTTCCGGCCATTATCCGGCAATTGCCGGCCACTGCCCCAGACAATGGATTGAAAGGGAGGATGGTCGGCCAGAAATTTCATCAGTTCCTCAGCCGGATCCCCTATTTTAAGGGCGGAATTTACTTCTATCCCAGATTGAATGAAGGGCTGAAGAGATTCAGAGAGACACTTTCCCATGCGGATTTCAATGTCCTGAACAAGACTGCGCCGGGGACCAATAAGGGTGTGTCCGGTAAAGGACATGGGTACGAGAATAAGCAGGGTAACTGCAGCATCGGTACGAATGGCGAATTCCCGGACATAGACCAGGGCCTCGGCAAGTACGTTGTCATTTTCAAATAAGAGTAGAATATTACGGAACACAGGCAGCCTCCTTTATATCTGGTATTTAGCAATACCCATGCCAGAGTTCCGTTTTGTTACAACTCGCTTTAATTACAGCATAAATTTTTTTTGTCTTGGCCAAAAAGAGGGGAGCAACTGTTTCAAATTGCAACAGAGAGAGAATCAGGAGACGAAAGCAGCCAGAAGAATGGGGAGTGGAATCGTTTTGTTGCAGAACCGAACGGTGTGTTGCATAAATAACCGCTTCAGTAAATCAGGACAGACTGTATTTTTTCATTTTCCGCCACAGAGAGGCCCGATCAATGCCGAGAATTTCAGCGGTTCGAGTACGGACCCCCCCGGTTATTTTCAGCAGATGAGCAATATAGTCCTGCTCAAGTTCCGACAAAGTCAGGAGGTGCTCATCGGGTATTTTGTAGGTTTGCAGCTCAAGCTCAATAAGATCAGGTGGCAGATCGCAGGCTCGAATCGTTTCATGTTTACACAGAGCAGCGGCCCGCTCCAGAATATTTTCAAGTTCCCGAACATTCCCGGGAAAGGCATAGTCGCACAGAAGTGCCATGGCCTTTTCAGAAATCGCGTTGACCTGTGTACCCCGGCGGCCGTTCAACCGATTGAGAATATGGTAAGAGAGGAGAGGGATATCCTGTTTCAGCTCACTTAACCCCGGCAGTTTTATGTTTACTACATTAATACGAAAGTAGAGATCCTTGCGAAACACCCCCTGGTTGACAGCCTCTTTCATATTCACCGCAGTTGCAGAGACAATACGCACATCAATGGGGACGGGCCGGTTGCCTCCCACCCGTATCAGCTCCCCTTCCTGGAGAACCCTGAGCAGTTTTGCCTGCATGGACGGGGGCATCTCACCGATTTCATCGAGGAAAAGAGTCCCGGTATCAGCGGTTTCAAGAAAGCCCTTGCTCCGATTTTCGGCCCCTGTAAAAGCCCCTTTTTCATGACCGAAGAGTTCATTGTCCATGAGTGGTTCGGTGAGGGCACTGCAGTTAAAGGCCACAAATGGTCCCTTTCTGCGAAGGCTTGTCCCATGAATGGCCCTTGCAGCAAGCTCCTTACCACTCCCGGAATCCCCGGTGATCAACACGTTGCACTCCGTAGGCCCGATCTGCCGGATAGTGGAGACAATTTCCCTGATCTTGGCACTTTCACCGATGATCACCGGCCCCCCGGCATGCATGGTCTCGTGGGGAATACTGCTGTCGGAATGCTCTTTGAGCAAGCTCTGTTCAAGGGCCTGACGAACACGTTTACGAACCTGGTCCGGCGTAAAGGGCTTTTCAAGGTAGTAAAAGGCACCCTCCCTCGTGGCCTCAATAGCCCCGTCGAGTGAGGCATAACCGGAGATGAGAATCACTTCGGTTCCCGGACAGCGAGCCTTGACCAGGGTCATAAGGGTCATCCCGCTCATAGACGGCATCCTTATATCGCTGATCACCACATGGCAGGATTTTTTTTCGATATACTCCAGTGCCCGCTGGGGATTGGAAAAGGTGGACACTTGATATCCCTCTTTCTCCAGGATTCGCCGCAGCTGCTTGAGGGTGATTGGTTCATCATCGATAATAACAATACAGGGGGTCAATTACTGCCTCCTTGCGGGCACTCTTTTAAGATGAATTGATATATAAACGGAATGAGTACAATCAGTGCGACAGCAGCGGTTTTAAAAAAGTGGCCCCACAGTATGCTTCAGTCACCAGACACAAACCGGAAGCTGCCATGGAAAGGTATCAGCGACACGTACCATCAGCTCATTCAAGAAGAAATATACCAG
>JBFHIO010000366.1:0-2557 GCA_041596435.1 Desulforhopalus sp.
TACCCTGATCATGATCAGGCCACCCCCTGCCGCAAGGCAGAGATTCTGGCCACTATTGATGGCAAGGTTCAGAAAACCTTCACCACCGCCTGCCGCAACCCGCAGACAGGGGAATGGGTCCTGCAGAACTGAGGTCTTTACATTTCAGCTTCATCAACCTGTTCATCCCCCGCCGCCCCGTGCGCCGGGGGATTTTTTTGGGAACCTTTATGACTTCTGCGCCCGCCGCTGGTACTGCCGCTCTCGCTCTGCTCGTCTCAATGATCCTCTGGTCGAGCTCCTTTATTGCCCTGAAGTTCTCCTTCCAGTATTTCGATCCCATGGTCGTCATCTTCGGCCGGATGGCAATCGCCAGCTGCTGTTTTGCCCTGCTCTACGTTGGACGAAGGGATTTTTTCCAGCTGAAATTTTTCCGCCGGGAAGATCTGAAACTCCTGATCATCATGGTAATCGCCGAGCCCTGCCTCTACTTTCTCTGCGAGGCCCATGCCATAAACCTCACCACCGCCTCTCAGGCGGGAGTCATCACCGCCATCCTGCCAGTACTGGTCATGATAGCCGCCAGCCGCCTCCTGGGGGAACGGATGCCGCGCATTGTCTGGGCCGGCGCCCTGCTTGCACTGGCAGGAGTCATCGCTCTGACCCTGGCAGGCAGCGCCAGCGAGAGCGCGCCCCACCCGATCCTCGGCAACTTCCTCGAGTTTGTCGCCATGCTCTGTGCCACCGTGTACACCATCGCAATGAAGAAACTCGCCAGTCGATATTCACCACTTTTTCTCACAGCAGTACAGGCCATAACGGGCTGTATATTCTTCTTCCCTCTGCTCTTTTTTCCAGGGACAGAACTGCCGCACGAGTTCAATACTGCCGGAACTCTCGCTGTAATCTATCTGGGAGCAGTCATTACCATCGGGGCCTACGGCCTCTATAACTTTTCGTTGAAATATGTGACAGCCAGCCGGGCGGCGGCCTGTGTAAATCTCATCCCGGTCTTTTCTGTCCTGCTGGGATGGCTGCTGCTGGGGGAGCGTCTCAACGGTACACAGATAATCGCCGGAGGAATGATTCTTCTCGGGGTTTTTTTCACCCAGAAGAGGTGAAAAAATGAAATGCAGTGCGGTGCAGAAAAAAATCTTCAGGTCACGATCAAAGGCACTTTGAGATTAAAACTTTTATAGACAACGAACGTCTCCACAGAACGGATACCCTCAAGCTTTGACATCTCCTCGGTGTAAAAGTACACCAGAGGGAAGTCTTTGGAGAGCAAGACGGTGACAATGAGATCAAAGCGGCCGGTGACCACACAGGCAGAGATTACGCCACGCAGCGCGCTGAACTGTTCAGCCTTCTTCACCAGATTCATATCAGTGAGACACACTCCGATAATAGACACCGAATGGCTCGGCAGACTCTCCGGATTGACAAGGGCAGCGATGTCAAGAATACCCTCATCTTTGAGTTTTTTTACCCGCGCCCGCACCGTTCCTTCGGCAAGGCCAAGGATGTCGGCAATCTTTTTGAAGGGCTTGCGGCCATCCTTGAGATGATTGATTATAGCCAGATTGATATTGTCAAACTCCACGCGTCTTCTCCTTGTTTCCGTCCTGGAACCGCTCTCATAAGCCTGCGGCACATTGGAAATTAATATTCCCGGTTTCGCATCACGCTGGAAGCAGAGAACACACTCCAGTTCCTCGACACAGTCGGGGCTGCCGACATTTTCTCTACAACATCCCGTAACCTGCCAATTCTACACTATCTTCCCGGACCTTCAAAGAGGTATAGACGTTCCATGTCCTGCAGGTGTCATTCTACACAAAATCATTGTTTCTCCCCCCTGCCGAAGCCTCCTCAATGCTGAGGAAAAAGCTCCGCAAACCGCGCCTCTGCCTCACTGCTGCCAATCATCACAAGGGATTCGCTGCCCCCCAGCCGTGTCTCTGCTCCCAGTCCGGCAACCAGCCCTTTATCGGTCTGCAGAGCGATAACACTGCAACCGGTCACCTCGCGGATTCGCCCCTCGGCGAGAGTCTTCCCAAGGAGCCTGCGCGGCACCGGCAGAGTAAAAATGTTGAGCCCTTCAGTAAACATGGAGATTTCATCGGTGCTGAGGACATTCATAATGGAGTTCGCCCCCATTGAGGCATAGGAGAGAACAAGGTCTGCACCCGCCGTGTGCAGTTTTGACACACTGCGCTGCAGAGTTGTTCGACTGATTATCTGGACATCCGGGCGCAGCTGCCGACAGTAGAAACAGAGATACATGTTCATGGCGTCATCGCGGGTGGTAACGATCACCGTCCGTGCCTTCATGATTCCCGCCTTCTCCAGCACCTCAATATCAGCAGCGTCCCCGGAAACAACATGGCCAGAGGCAACCTTTTCCAGCTCCTTCGTATCGGGATCCTTTTCCACCACACTAAAACGCAGTGAGTGCTGACGCAGGGTCTCGGCCACTGCACGGCCAACCCGCCCGCCACCGAGGATAAGCACCGGCGCATCACTCAACTCTCCCGCAAGAGGAGAAACATGCTGCGCCTCAAAGGCATCCAGCTGA
>JBFHIO010000367.1:0-2554 GCA_041596435.1 Desulforhopalus sp.
AATCAAGAATTTCCTTTAATAATTTATTATCCCAGTAGAATTTTCTAAGCTGACATTCCGAATATTTCAAGATACAGATAGTGATATAAACAAATGCATTAATGACAGACACACCCAGAAGCAAAAGACCATAGAGTTCAAGTTTGTCCCAAGGCAGATAAACCAAAACGAATACAACACTCAATTTCATCAATACTTCGCTGATTGATGCGTATGCATAAATATGCATATCTTCATGCGCGATCATGATCGCTATAAACGGTGATGTAATGATTCCAAAAATAAAAGTCAACACTGTAAAATGATAAAGCATTAAAGCTGAATCAAATTTTTCTACTGGAATCTTCAGGTGCTGACTTACAAACCACATGCCTATACTTTCAAGCACTACAAGGGCAGCAAGAGCGATTGCTCCATATAGTATCAAATTAACGCTAAAGGTTTTATTGAGCGTTTCATTATCATTTTTACCCAAAGCGAATGAAAAAAACCGCTGCGTTGCAGAGGCCATCGCCCCTGGAAGAAACGAACAAAGGGTGACGATTCCGGCTACAACGCTGTAAATACCATACTCTTCAATGCCCAGTACATCCAGCACCACACGCATACTGTATAAGCTGACAAATAAAATAAGTATCTGTCTAGTATAAAGTGCAAGAGTATTTTTCAGGATTTTTTTATTTCGCATGAAAAGATAAGCATCCTAGAAAAGATTGCGAAGTCCCACAATTCGAATGGATTTGCGAGTGATATCTATGGATCCGCGGTTTTGTGGGAACGACGGTTTATTTTAATTCCAGCGTGTATTCCATGGGTTCCCGCTTTCGCGGGAACGACGAATGCGGGAATGACGGCTGACGGGGCTGCGTGCTCAATAGGCATTCCGATTGATGAAACCCTTGAAGATGGTGAAGAATACGATTTTCAAATCCAGCCACAGGCTCCACACCCGGATATATTCCAGATCGAATTCGATGCGCTTTTCCATCTTCTCCAAGGTATCGGTCTCGCCGCGCCAGCCGTTGATCTGGGCCCAGCCGGTGATGCCGGGCTTTACCTTGTGGCGCAGCATGTAGCCTTGGATGAGCTTGCGGTATTGCTCGTTGTGAGCCACCGCATGCGGGCGCGGGCCGACGATGGACATGTCTCCCTTGAGCACATTGATGAATTGCGGCAATTCATCCAGCGAGCTGCCCCGCAGGAAGGCCCCTATCGGGGTGAGGCGGCTGTCGTTCTTGGTGGCCTGGGTCACCTTGCTCCCGTCTTCCATCACCGTCATGGAACGGAACTTCCATACCTCTATGGGCTGACCATCGATGCCGTAACGGCGCTGTTTGAAGATGACGGGGCCGGATGAAGTGAACTTGACGGCCATGGCGATGGCCAGCAGCACAGGCGAGATGAGCAGCAGGATTATGGCGGCCAGCAGCATGTCTTCCAGGCGCTTGACCAGGGCATTCACGCCGTCGATGGGACTGTCGAGGATGGAGATCACCGGCACGCCGTTGATCTCCTGGCTGCGGGCATGCAGCAGGTTGAAGGTGAACACGTCCGGCACCAGCAGCACCGAGCAGGTGGTGTCGCACAGCGCCGCCACCAGCTGCTGAATGCGCTCCTCCTGGCTCATGGGCAGGGTAATATAGATGCGGTCGATGCGCCTGGCTTTGGCATCTGCCACCAGCTGTTCCAGATTGCCGAGAATGGGTTTATCTTGCCGGGAAAGGGGAACATAGCCTGTCACTTCCTCATCGTAGAAGCCTTCGATGTTGAGACCGAGCCAGGGGGAGAGTTCAAGTTGCAGCGCCAGGTGCCGGCCCAGCTTGCCGGCGCCGACGATGACCACGTTGCGACTGTTGTAGCCCCGACGCCGCAGGTAACTCATTAGACTGCGCACCGCGATCCGCGACAGGCCCAGCATGATGCTGACCGCGATATACCACTGCCACTGCGTCTGCAGCGTAAGTCGAGGTAAGTCCGCCGTCAGCGAAAAAAATAGCGCCATGGCAGCAATGGTGGCCAACCAGATGATCAGGGCCTGTTTGATTTCGGCAAACAGACCGACTCCCCGCCATGAGCGGTAGAAGTTGCTGGCCTCGGCAAGCAACTGGAAACAGATGGTAGCCCCCAAAGCCATTACCCAATGGCTCAACAGCCAGGCCTCGCCAGTCTGCCAGCAGGCGAGGGTCAGCCCGGTGGAAATCAGCACGATATCCAGCATCCTGTGGATAAGACTCACCGCAGAAGCGTGCTGATACAATACGCCATGCTTGAAGGTGGGCATCCTTTTTATCTCCGTGTGTCTGGTATTGGCACGCAACAAATAACGGTTTGGCTTGGCCGGTAATAACCCGGGCTTCTGCCAGTACGTGGGTTGATTAACGTGGGGGGATTCTCTGGACTCCCGCCTGCGCGGGGATGACAAAGATGTTGGCCGCCGAGGGGTGTTCCCTGGGTTCCCGCTTTCGCGGGAACGACAAAGAGGTCAGCCGCTGAGGGGGGGTCCCAGGTTCCCGCTTTCGCGGGAACGACGCACTGTTATGCCCCCGGGGATAGT
>JBFHIO010000368.1:0-2551 GCA_041596435.1 Desulforhopalus sp.
ATTCCACTGAAAGGGGCACTCGATAATCTTAATATCGGTTTCACCGACATCGTCGTCACCTCGCTGAGCAAGGCGGTTGTTCCGGCTCTCTCCGGCTACGCTATTTACGCCCTTGGACCCTACGGGGCACTGGCCTACGCCGGGATGAAACTCGGTGAGGAGATGTTGAAAGAGGGGGATACTCCCGTGATCTTTTTGAAGGGGGCAAAGAATATTGTGCCGGAGCAGATGGCCGAATTGGACAAGGTCGGGAAGAAGATGCAGAAGGGAGAGGGAGACTGGCAACTCTGCCCCTACGTGGCGTCCTGGGAGTATATGAGCAATGTAGATATTGATGCGGCTCCGGGAGAAACCATCCCCTCACCTGCAGGAGATGTCGTCCGCCTTGACAGGCTTGGTCAGATTCGTGCCCGCAATGTGCAGGCGTATCTCAGTAAAAAATTTGCTGTTGCTCCAGATCGTCTGCTCCTTTGTACCACCGCTGTGAAGACAGAGAAGAAGATGCTGCCGCTGGTGATTATTCAGAAATAAGGGAACCTTGAAAAACTTTGTATTTCGTTTCTATTCGATGTTCCCCATCAAGATGAAACGTTTTCCAATCGGGCCACAGGACAAACCTGTGGCCCGATTCCCGCCTCACTGATCGCCAATCTCAGTCAATACCTTCACTAACAGTCTGCGCAGTCTTTCTTCGGCGTTTTTTAATTCCTGTTCAGCCCCGCCACGGGCCGCGAAATAGTCGCGGCAGACACTCATGCGTTCCTTTCCCCACTCCCTCGTGAAATTTTCGTCAGTATTGTCCTTCTGCATCTTCTCATAGTCGCGGCGACCGTGTGCCCAGTTAATGATGTGACGGTAGTAGAGCAGGGCGCGGTTGAGCAGGATAAAGAGCAGGTTTATCTCCTTTGCCGGACCAATCTGCAGTTGTTCCCCTCCGAGGGAGGGGAGAGGAATGCCGAGAATCTTCTTTTGACCGGCGAGGTTCTCCCCGCCCCACATTGCCCCGATGCCGCCGAGAACTCCGCCGACGGTGGCAAAGATACCAAAGCTTGAGCCAAGGGTCATGGCGTCGAGCCCCAGCCCAGCCGCCGCTCCGCCGAGGGCACCGGTAAGCAGCAGTTGAGATTTGCTCAGGCCGAGCAGCTCCCAGTTCCGTTCATCAAGAATATCGCTGTGCAGCAGAGAATGGGGGGGGAGCTGGTAGTTGAAGATGTTGTGCTTGTAGAGGGCGCGCAGCCTGGATTGGCCCAGATGTTCCTCAGCCGTCAGTTTCTCGCCATATTTTTTCAGCAGTTTCTCTCGAATTGCCTCCAGCCGACTCTCTTCCTCGAGTTCACCATTTACCTTCAGGCGCAGGCAGGCACTGAGCATTCCGACAATAATGGCCGCCGACTGCTCGTTCCGTTCTGCCCAGTTTCGGCGGAAGGCTTCCACTACTTCACCAAGGGCGGACTGCCAGTCCTGGTCAATGGATTTCAGGGCTTCAAGCAAAGAGATTCGCTCTGCCCAGGAAGCGCGATGGGCGTTGAAGATGCGGCTGGAGTTGAAATTTTTCCGGAACTCCAGCTTCCACGCTTCAAGATATTCAGTGATGCCATCTTTGCAGTTGATGATTGCCATGCGTGGTTTACCGGTGAGGCGCAGAATCTCCATCTCGGTACGATCAACCCGCCGGACCGGCCGTGAACCGTCTACCACATAGATTATGCCTGCGCCCGCAGAGACCGGCGCGAGGAGTTCCCGGTCATCGTGAAGTTCTGGGATATCCTGCGCAAAGGCTCGAAAGGTGGCCAGCGGATCACTCTCGGTCTCGACCATCCTGCGCAGTTCTGCCAGCACCCGGCCGGGATTTTGAAAGCCGGGGGTATCGGTGAAACGCAGCACTTCGCGGCCGTCTATCACTACCGGTCAGGTGCGGCATTCGCGGGTCTCACCGGGAGTATCGCTGATGCGTACGGAATCGTCTTCGGCGAGGGTTGAGAGGACGGAGGACTTCCCCTCGTTGGGGTGCCCCATGATGGCAAATTCAGGGATCATGCGTCGTCCTCCTGTGCAATAAGGGGAAAAAGATGAAGATAAGGATCGGCAAGTGCTTCCACCTTTTGTTTCCAGATGGTGAAGTCACGATGGGTTACCGATGTGAACAGCGTCTGGCTGCGGCGGCCGACAAGAGCGATGGAGATAACCATATCGGCGGGAATGGCCGCACGAATTTCTCCCAGATAGCTGAGAAAATCAATCAACGGCACCATCCATCCTTCAAGAATGATGACGATGCCCTCTTTCTCCACCCACTCCTGCCTGATGCGCTGCAGAAGCTGTCGATCTTCCTCCCAGCCAACCTGGCAGGGCAGGACGGCGAGCGGGGTAAAACCCGATTCGGCCAGTGCGGCGGTAACCTCGTCTTCCGGGCTGGAGAGCTCTTCGTAGATGTCGATGCCGACAAGAACCAGCTGTTCGCTGAGTCCTCCCGCCTGGGGTTCATGTTCAGCAGCTGCGGGTGCCTGGGAGATGGGGGCTGCCCCGGTGTCCGGTTTTGTTTGCCTTGCGG
>JBFHIO010000369.1:0-2543 GCA_041596435.1 Desulforhopalus sp.
ATCAAGCGATGCTGGCCAGAGTTTCTTCAAGCCGTACCATTACTTTGTCAATCAGCTCATAGGGAATGGTGAGGGCTGGTTCCAAACGAATGGTTTTGGAATTGGTCAAGGTGCCGGCGACGAGCACATTGCGGCTGAAGAGTCCGGAAGCAACTTTGTAACCAATCTCATCATCCTCAAAGACCATTGCCAGCAGCAAACCACGTCCCCGAATTCCTTTGAGGATTTTCGGGTATTTTTTCTGCATTGCGCCAACTTTTTCGAGGATATATTTCCCTTTTTCCATCGCCTGGTCAGCCAGTTTTTCATCAAGAAGAACGGTAACTGCTGCCAGCGCGGCCGCACAGGCCAGCGGGTTCCCACCGGTGGTTGTGGTATGCATGAACGGATTGGGCTCCATGCACTTCCAGATTTTTGCGGTAGAGAAGAAGCCGGACATCGCAACCACCCCGCCACCAAGAGCCTTACCGAAACACATGATATCCGGGGCCACATCCCAGTGATCCACACCGAAGATCTTCCCAGTACGGCCAAACCCGGTCTGCACCTCATCGGCGATAAGAAGGACCTCATGACGGGTACAGATCTCACGCAGTCTCGGCCAGTAGTCATCCGGAGGAACAACAGCGCCTGCCTCACCCTGGATAGGCTCGGCAACCACGGCGGCAATGTCGCGACCAACGGTTTCTGCGAGTTGCAACAATCTTTCCACGGCATCCGCATCTCCGTAAGGCACATGCTGCACCCCTTCAAGCAGGGGCAGTACGGGTTCCCGATAGACTGATTTTCCAAGCAGGGAAAGCGCTCCAAGGGACTTGCCATGGAAAGCGCCAATTGTAGAGATGAAACCCTTCTTACCTGTATAGAGCTTGGCCAGTTTCATCGCTCCGTCCACGGCCTCAGTCCCGGAGTTTGCAAAGAAACCATACTGGATATCACCGGGAGTCAGTTTGGCGATAACCTTGGCAAGCTGGGCACGCAGCGGATCGAGCATTTCCTGGCTGTACTGAGGACTGCGATCAAGCTGAGCCTTCACTGCAGCAACAATTTTCGGGTGGCGAATACCCGGTCCATAGAGGCCATAGCCACCAAGCATATCGATATATTCACGTCCCATAACATCGCGCAGCATTGATCCCTGGCCATACCAGTCGGTGAGGGCAAAGTCTTCGGTTTCAGTAACTGATTTACGATATTCAAGAAAACCCTTGTTGACGTGATTGGCGAAGTTATCCGACACTCCCTCGGCCACCCATTTGCGCTCCGCATCCCCCAGTTTTTCTTCGGGAGTGAGAATTATGTCATTCATTTTCTTTGCCTCAGCGTAAGCGGCATCAAGATTACGCGCTGCAGGGTTCTGGTCAGCCATGGAAAATCTCCTTTGGTAAGTGTTTGAATAGACAGCTCTCAAACGATTCGCATGAGAGCTGGTTTCTCGTCGAGCCGGAGCGGAGGCTTCACAGGAAAATCTGAGAGCCAGCGACAACGCAGAGAAACGATGGTTTTTTTACGACCTGAGTAAAACGGCACTTCAGAAACAATCAATTTCACAGTTTTGTTTTATTTTTCTGCCCTAAAAAACCACCTTCAGAATAAAACCGGGTTAAATATATGTTTTTTGGTTAACTGCAGGAACACAACAAGAAAAAGGATCTGTTGTGAATGGAGCAGGAAGAAAACACATCTCATAATTGATATTCGTTACAAATATGACATGACAGAAAGTGCCTGTCAAGCAATCATGGCGAATTTCGCTAAAAACGACTCGGATGAACGCCATTTTCGCATACAAATGGCGTAATTCGATCACTAATCTGAGAATATTTCACTTAAAGGATGCTTAGAATGTTTTTCTCGTAAAGTTCCTGCCAAAAGAGAGACCCTCCACCCTGCAACCACCTGAAATACTGTAAGTTTGAGTCATCAGCAAGACAAAGCAGTCTTGCAGGAACCAGTAGAAATGTCAGTAAAAGACCACTGCAACCATCCCAAAGAAGTAAAGAGGACGCGTCTTCCATAATTGCAGCAGAGAGAAGATCATAAACGGAAAAAAGAGAAACCGGAGCATCCCTGGGGATGCTCCGGCTTCTCTTTTTTTTCTGTGCCTGCGCGTTTTTTCCGGGCAGGCACAACTCCAGCCACACACTCGGCGCCCGGGAAACTGTTCCTTAGAAATATCCTATGAAAAGGAAAAGACCGGCGGTTATCAATGCACCAAGAAAACCGTACGGCATCTGCGTAATGGCATGGCGGAAATTATCACAACCGGAGGCCGCCGAACTGAGGATGGTCGCATCTGAGTAGAAACAGATGTGTGAACCCCACACCCCTGCGGAACACACCGCACCAATTGCCACATAGGGATCAACACCGAGAGATTTCGCCAGCGGAACAACGATGGGAATGGCAATAGCATACATTCCCCAGCTCAGGCCCATGATGAACTCGGTAATTCCAAGGACAATGAAAATGGAGACCGGCAACAGCGCCGGGGTCATCACGCGTGTCCCGGAATCAATCACATACTGCAAAAAGCCGATCTG
>JBFHIO010000370.1:0-2543 GCA_041596435.1 Desulforhopalus sp.
ACTTTCACAAAGTGATGCCAGTTCCTGCTCTTTAGGACCAAGCACACCATAAAACTTTTCTGCTGCATCAAAAAGTTGAGTCTTTTCCCTTTCCAGATCTTCGAACTCCTGTCTGGAATGAGTGGATTTTAACTCCAGTTCGCTTCGTGCCTGCTTTTGCTCTTTGTTGAACCGCTGAATCTTTTGAAACAACTCATCTCCAAGAATAGAGCGGCGCCGCTGTCGGGTTTCTTTCTTTAACTCCTCCATTTCATTTTGGTATTGAAGAAGCTCTGTTGCAGTATCAAGGCGCATTTTTTGAATTGCAATCTGGGCCGCATAATAATCCTTTTCTGGAAGACCCGGACATAACTCATGGGGAAAATGATCGATTTTCGGCATAGCGGCATTCTCCAGTGCAGGGAAGGAAAAGAGGGTCACAGACCAACCGGACTGTTACGTTCCCCCCTTTTTTGCCTTGAACTCTCCCTGTGGAATTCAAGAACGGTCAGTTTGTGTCTGTTCCACTCATCCTCCTGGTAAATTATTGTTTGAATACGAAATGAACTGTTATTGCTTAGCTTGTTTCGAGGTGACAACTCGCCTGCCCTGCCCCACAAAACATAATATCCACATGAAATATACGGGTATTAACAGGGTGCCAGGCAACTTTTCATGAATGTTTCGGGTTAGACTGTCGTGTTACGTGCATTGGTTTGACCTCACGTAGCAATTCAAAACCGCCTTAAAAGAATTTAGGAGCGATGAAGCAGACAGGCAATGCCACAGCGTGGTAATTTGATTCGACAGCCCTTTACCCCAAAACGTTATGTTGCAAACGCATTTACCGTTGTGAATGTGGTATCAATCCTGTCGCAGATTCTTTCCAACAGATTGACATCGTGGCTGATAGCGAGAATGCCGACCTGTCTGGATTTTGCCCACCGCATAACGTTCTGCCAGATAAGCGCCTGTGTGCCGGGATCAAGTGATGCTGTCATTTCGTCGGCAATCAGGTATCGGGTCGATGGAGTCATCGCCCGGATAAGAGCAATACGCTGCAGCTCGCCACCTGAAAGTTCGTGCGGATAACGTTCAAGCCAGTTCTGATGAATACCAAAAGAGCGAACAAGTTCTGCATGGTTAGTGTTGCCTTCTTCCAGAATTTTTCTGATTCGCCATCGCGGATTCACTGACATCTCCGGATGCTGAAATATCATCTGTACCGGGCAATATCCACCCGTTGGCAGAGGGCTTCCTCCACTGCTTATCGTTCCTGCCTGCGGTGTATGATATCCAGCCAGCAAACGGCCAAGCGTTGATTTGCCACAGCCGCTGGGGCCGGGTAATCCTACAATCTCACCCGGCTCAATTGTGCAGTCCAGCTCTTCAAGCAATGGAACATCGTGATGATATCGATAGTGAATTTTTTCAGCCTGTAACATGGTTGCACCTCACGAGTTTACCATTTATTTTTCGTAGTAGCGGCGCTTTAGCACGGCATTCAGCTCGTGCCTGCGGACAGTTCCCGGCAAACGCGCACCCGCTATGCATGCTTCCATCGCCAACTACCGCTGTCGGCACACCCACAAAGCCGTTCTGAGGTAATGACTGCCACAATGCCCTGGTATATGGATGCATGATGAGGTCACCTCTCTCAAGCGAATTAGCGGGGGTTACCTCCACAGTCGCTCCATTGTAAAGGACAACAAGGGTATCAGCTATCCGGGCACCGTTTTCAATATCGTGCGTGATAAGAATGACGCCTTTCCCTTTAGCGGCAAGTTCTCTCAGATGGTTCAAAGATTGAGAGGTAACTTCAGGATCTAGCCCTGTGGTTGGTTCATCTGCAATAATGAGGTCGGCCAGACCGGAGGTCGCAGTAGCAGTCAATACCCGCCGGGCCATTCCACCTGAAATTTGAAAGGGAAACATACTCTTGACCGGGTCAGCGAGATGGTATCTTGAAAAAACCTTATCGCAACTTACATCTGCGGTATCATGACATCTGCCGCTCAACCGTGCAGACCGATAGACCTGTTTCCTCACCCTGAGTAGTGGATTAAGATGACTGATGGACTGGGGGATAAGGGCGATTTCGCGGCCGCGCAGCTCCCTGATACGGGCGGGTGAGATGTGCTCCCCTTTAAAAATGAATTCTCCCGACATATTCGCATTATCAGGAAGCAACCCGAGTAGCGCATGGGCAAGCAGACTCTTGCCAGCTCCGCTTGCACCAATGAGGGCGACAATCTCACCCGCCTGCACGGAAAGGGATATATCTGAAACAGCAGGGAGCGTTTCCCGATTAAAGGCTCCCCTGTTTCGTTGAAAAGAAATAGAGAGGTTATTGATTTCCAGCATGGCGTCTATTACTCCTGTGCGGTTCGTGGATCAAGCAGGGTTCGCAGATTGTTGCCTAGAATATCAAAGAGCTTGACAGTAAAGACTAAAGAGAGGCCGGGCAAAATTGCCAGCCACCAATAGCCAGTTGACAGATGCCGCATCGACTCCGAAAGCAGGATACCGATGGACGGCTCATGCGGGGTGAGGCCGAAACCGAG
>JBFHIO010000371.1:0-2528 GCA_041596435.1 Desulforhopalus sp.
GGCAGCTAGAAGGAAAATCGACTGAGCAGCAGACGTCTGACTGACCGGTACAGGCGCAGCACCAACGGCTCCGGGTGGTGTTCAAAACGCACATACGCACGCTGTTCAAGCCATGGTTCGAGAGGTTTTTCAACCTGAATGTCAAACTGGAACAGATACTCAAGTACCATCGGGCGCTCCTTCTCCCGGGGATCAAGACCAAAGGGGCCGCCACCCTGGGTGCTGAGGGCCATGCTCGGTAATTCCCTGTTGGCGGCCGGCACCTCTCTGAGGATTCTCGCTGGCAAGACCGTGTCAATCTTATCAGAGAGCCTCACTGCAATGGCCACAGTATCCCCGCGCACCTTTTCAATGCCGGACTGTGGAACCACCACCCGCAGATAGAGTCCATCCGGGTCAAGGATGTAGCCAAGCTGTGTTCCTCTGGTGAAATAATGACCCAGCATATCGCTCTGCCGCTCAAGAATAAAAATACCGTCTTCAGGAGCCACCATGGTCAACTCTGCCTGGCGGGATTGAGCCTCAGCCAGCTCAGCCTCGATCTGCATCACCGCTTCCCGAAACAGCATCGCCTCGTTGATGTCCTTCTGCCTGCTCTGATCATATTTCGCGAGGAACTCATCACGCCGGGCGATGATCTGCTTCACCCTGCTGTCGAGCTCATCGTTGGTAAAACGCAAAAGCACTGTTCCGGCTGTCACCCTGCTGCCGCTCTCCGCCATTATTTCTGAGACAAATCCGGTGGCGGTGGCATGCAGACGAGATTCCTCCGGCGCCCATGTCACCCCCTCACAAAGCGTGTAAGATGGCAGAGGATAAAAGAGCAGAAGCCCGCTGCCAAGCAAGAACGGGAGGATTATAACCAGCAGAAGCCTGAGTCTTTTTGTCTTCATTTTTTGATTTTTTAAGGTAAAGACCAAGAGCTTGGAAACTGGCAGAACGATCATACCCACCGCTGCCCAGAGCGCCAGCAGCAGACCGATGAAAAAGAACTTTGCAGCTACAAACAAAATAATACGAAAGGAGATGAAGATCCGGTAAAGAAACGAGGCAACGCCATAAAAAAACAGCCACATCGCTTCCTCTCCCGTGTTGGCCATCGGATCGAGCCGTTTGATCCCCAGTAAATAACGCTGGCAGAGATGACCGAGATAACGGTTGGACTTCTGCCCCAGATTTGGAATCTCCAGAAAATCCGCCAGGACATAATAAGCATCGAAGCGCAGCAGGGGGTTGCCGTTAAACAACACTGTCGAGACCCCGGCAATAAGCATAATGTTGAAAGCCGCCACCCGGACCGGTCCCGGTTCAACGTTAAGCCACAACAAAAGGGCCACGGCGGCAATAAAGATCTCAACCATAATTCCTGCTCCACCGACCAGCATCCGTCTGTATTTGGAGCTGAACGCCAGCGAGGAGGATGCTTCGACATAGGGAATCGGCATGAAGACGAGGAGAATGATGCCCATCTCGTGCACTTCACCGCCCCACTTTTTAACCATGAAGGCGTGCCCGAACTCATGTATGACCTTGAGGAATGGATAGATCAGGGTCACCAGAAGAATGTTCTCGAGTGCCAGCACCTGATCAGTAAAATTGTTGGTCAGATCCGGCCAGTGCATTATCGCCAACACCAGCGAAAGCAAAAAGGTAGAGATCCAGACAACCAGCATCGGCCAGCTCAGCAACGGCCTGACATACGGCATGGCACTCCTGAGAAAGCGGTCCGGGTCAAGCAGGGGAATACGCAGGAACATCGGCGACCGGACGGCGGCAAGCATTCGTTTACGCCTGCCGGTGGTCTTCCGCTGCTCAAGATCTGCTATATTCGGTAATGTTGACGACTGCAGCAAATCAGACCTGAACAGCTGGGCCAGCAGGGCGATAACCTCGTCCTGCGTCGGCATGTGGTCACCGAGGTTCTTGCACGCCTGATCCCAGATAGCGCCGAGGGTACGCTTACCGTCCATGAAGCCAATAATCTGATATGCCTCAGATGAGAAACGGTGGTGCCTGCCGGTAAAACGGTCCTGAATCACATACCAGTCCTCACCACGATAATTGTGCTTGAAGATCTGTACATGGCTGCGCAGTCTTGGCTTCAGTTGCGCAACCCTGTACCAGGAACGGCTAAACAGTGATTCGCTCATATCAACAACAAGCCTCCCGGAACAGTACCAGCGGGGCCATCCCGCCTGTTTTCAGCATGTTCTGCACTCACCAGCCTCAGGGGAGCCACGCCCAGAAGGACAAGCGCACCCATTCACGGAAGTCCCTCGTCCAGATCGACACCAGCCGGCGGGTATCGATATCGATCTTGGCAACTCCTTCCATGCCGGGCCTCAGTTTTTCATTCAGTTCCGTGAGTTCCGCCTCGACCTTGAAATAATTGCGGCCTTCATCTGCTCTCGCAATCGGGGTCAGTTTTTTCACAACAAAACTGAACCGCTCCTGCGGTAAAGAGGAAAGCATGAGACTGCCCTCCTGCCCTGGTTTTACATCGGCTATTCTGCGCTCATCCACCTTGA
>JBFHIO010000372.1:0-2520 GCA_041596435.1 Desulforhopalus sp.
ACCGGCAGCAGGCCAAGACCAATATAGCCGCAGGGGATGGCGATGGTGATGAGGGCGAGGGCCAGTTTGGGATTGAGGAGACGGTCGATGGTCGGCGTCCAGGCGGAAACAAGCGCGAGGAGAAGATTGAGGCCAACCCATAGCGAGGTGATGATTGTCGCGCCATAGCCCTGTTTGACAAAATAAATCTGCGCTGTCCAGGCCATGCACAGGGTACAGATACCGGTGACGGAGGATTGCAGAATGGCTGCGGCAAGAGGCTTGTTGATAATCAGGGCGTGGCGGCAGACGGCGAGCAGGTTGGCGGGGCCGGGACGACGATATGCCTTCTCCACCGGCGGTTCGATGAGCAGCAGACTGGCCGGGATGGCGATGGCGGCAATGAGCGTCTGGGCTACATAGACTGAACGGTAGCCGAGGGCTGCGGCAAGAAGACCGCCGAGGATGGCAGCGGCGGTTTCGGCAAAGTTGCCGGAGGCGCTGATCCGTCCCTCAAAACGCAGGTATTCCTCACGTCTGTTTGCGGCGTCAAGGGTGTCAAAGAGCAGGGCGGTGTCCGAACCGGAAATGAAACTGCCGCCAAGGCCGAGAATCAGTTCGGCAGCAGCGAAGCCGGCGAAGGAGCTGGAGACGCTGTAGACGACAAAACCGAGAGTGCCGAGGATTGATCCGAGGATGAGACTCTTGCGCCGACCGATGATGTCGGCGGTATACCCGGAGGGAATTTCAAGGAAGGCGACGCTGAGAGAATAGACGGCCTGCAGCAGGTATATCGACGCGGCATCGAGCCCATTTTCGTTGTAGAAAAGAGCAACGATCGGCATGATCAACATCAGCCATTTGCTCAGTTTGAGAACGTAGAGGGCGTAGATATTGCGCCGCCATGGAAAGGCTGCGGCGCAGACCGGATCCGCCTCAGGCGAAACCGGTCTGCCGGAGGAATTATCAGGCAAGCTCTTCGAGACCAGGTGCGGGGAATTTTCTGCACAGAGCGTCAATCGTTGCCAGGGAAGCACTGCGTACTGCTTCGTCTTCGGGGGCGGTGATCACTGCATTTATCAGTTCCGCTATCACTTTCATCTCCTGCTCCTTCATGCCGCGGGAGGTGACTGCGGGGGTACCGAGGCGGATTCCGCCTGGATCCATGGGCTTGCGGGTATCAAAAGGAACAGCGTTGGCGTTAAGGACGATGCCTGCAGCATCAAGTGCTTTTGCAGCGGCTTTGCCGCCAATGTTTTTGCTTGCGAGGTTAATAAGCATCAGATGGTTTTCGGTACCGCCGGTAACCAGCTGGAAACCCCGTTTGCTGAGCTCTTCTCCAAGGACCTTTGCGTTTGAAACAATCTGACGGCCATAGGCTTTGAAGTCGTCACTGGCGGCTTCTTTAAGAGCGACGGCAATAGCGGCGGTGGTGTTGTCATGCGGTCCACCCTGCAGGCCGGGGAAAACGGCCTTGTCGATTGCTTTGGCATATTTCTCTTTACAGAGAATCATTGCTCCGCGGGGGCCGCGCAGACTTTTGTGGGTGGTGGTGGTGACAACATCGGCATAGGGAACCGGGCTGGGATGCACTCCCGCAGCGACGAGACCTGCAAAGTGGGCCATATCTACCCAGAGGATGGCACCTGCTTCATCAGCAATTTCGCGGAATTTTGCAAAATCCATAACCCGCGGATACGCGGAGTGGCCGGCGATGATGATCTTTGGTTTCACCTCAAGGGCGATTTTGCGGATGGTATCGTAATTGAGGATGTCAGATCCTTCCTCAAGGGAGTAGGCGTGGGCATCAAAGAACTTGCCGGTGATGCTTACTTTGGCTCCGTGGGTGAGGTGGCCGCCGTGGGGCAGGGCCATGCCGAGGAAGGGGTCGCCCGGTTTCATAAAGGCGAGATAAACGGCAAGGTTTGCCGGTGAACCGGAGTAGGGCTGAACGTTGACGTGTTCCGCGCCAAAAAGTGCTTTGGCCCGATTCACGGCAATGGTCTCTATCTGGTCGATGACCTGCTGTCCTTCGTAGTAGCGGTGTCCAGCGTAGCCTTCAGAGTATTTATTGGTGAGTACGGAACCGGAGGCCTGCAGTACGGCTTTGGAAACGTAGTTCTCAGAGGCGATCAGGCGAATTTTTCCGGCCTGACGTTTCTCTTCATCACGAATGAGGGCGGCAATTTCAGGGTCAACAGTGTTTATATCCATGGGTCTATCCTGTAGTGAAAGTTTGCATGTAACAGTTGAAAAAATAACCGAATCCGGCAATATAGCGCAGTCTGCTCTCTCTATAAAGTACTGAAATCTCTAATTATACCTGTAATTACGTAACATGCTGAAAATATTCAACAAATTTTGTTTTTTCAGTCCCTTTTCACAGAAAAAGGTGAGAAGGGAGGGGGGAATTGTTGAAACTGCCTCTCTGGCTTTTCAGAGAAATTAGAATCTGAGGAGAAGTGATGGTGACAAGGCTCTTCATCTCTGCAGATAAATTTCTGTAAGTTATTTTTTTTAGGGCAAAAATTAATGCTTGCA
>JBFHIO010000373.1:0-2515 GCA_041596435.1 Desulforhopalus sp.
CAGCAGGGCAGCCGCGATGTGCGCTTCAAAACCGGCACCTCCTACGGTTTCCGCGACGCCTGGGCCGTGGGGTATAATCGGCACTATACTGCCGGTGTGTGGGTGGGGCGGCCGGATGGTGGTTTTGGCCGCAGTGGCACTGGCAGCAGCCTCGCCGTACCTCTGCTCTTCAAGGTCTTCGCCTCGCTGCCGCCGCATTCGCCGCAGGCTGCTTTCCCTGTTCCCCAGGGCGTGTTGCAGGTGCGCCATGCTGAACTTCCAACTTCTCTAAAGCGCTTTGATCGCCAGGGAATCAGCACCTCCCGCAGTACCGTTCCGCTGCAGGTTCTCTTCCCGCCGGACGGCAGTGTGCTGCCGCTGCTGCCCGGGCAGGAAATTACCCTTAAGGCGCAGGGCGGTACACCGCCACTTCACTGGCTTTGCAACGGTCGCCCGCTGCCGGTTGCACCGGGTCGATCCAGCGTGCGCTGCAACAGTGACGGTATTGGCTGGAGTGAGGCGGTGGTGATTGACAGCGAGGGCGATCAGGCAGGCGTCCGCTTCAAAATCGAAACGCAGTAAGCTGTAATCACTCCGGCAAAATCTCTCCGAAACGGCTATAGTGACATGCTCATCCATAACTTGAAAAAGAGGTTTTTATGTCTGAAATTTATCTCGTCGATGGCTCTGCCTATATTTATCGGGCTTTTCATGCCATCGCCCCGCTCACCAACAGCAAAGGGCTGGCCACCAACGCTGTGCTCGGCTTTGTCAACATGGTGCATCGCCTGCAGAGGGAGCGGACCCCGGAGCGCCTGGGCATTGCCTTTGACGCCAAGGGGCCGACTTTTCGTCACGAAATGTACGACGCCTACAAGGCCAATCGCCCACCGATGCCTGAAGACCTGCGGGAGCAGCTGCCGTGGATCAAACGTTTTGTTCCGGCGGCCGGACTCACCCTCATAGAACAACAGGGGGTGGAGGCGGATGATATTATTGCGACTCTCTCCCGGCGCTTCGCCAGTGAGGGGCACAAAGTTGTGATCGTTTCTGGTGATAAGGATCTGCTGCAGCTGGTTGGCAACGGCGTTACCATGTTCGATCCGATGAAGGACGCGGAACTGGGCGTGCCCGAAGTTGAGGAGAAGTATGGGGTGAAGATCGACCAGCTTCTCGACTACTTCTCGCTGGTGGGTGACAGTGCCGACAATATTCCAGGAGTTCCCGGTGTGGGGCCGAAAACGGCGGTGAAGCTTATCAACGAATATGGTTCCTTCGAAGGACTGTATGAACATGCGGCAGAGATGAAGAAGTCGAAGATGAAGGATAAGATTATCGACAACCGTGAGCAGGCGCTCCTCTCCCGACGACTCATTACGCTGAAATTTGATGTGGAGCTGGATGAACAGGCGGTGGCCTGCAGGATTGGTGAGGAGAATCCCGCTGAACTTGCTGAGATTTATACCGAGCTGGAATTTAACTCGCTGCTTAACGGGGTTGACCGCTCTGAGCGGCTGGACACGGAGAAGTTTCATCTCATCCACGATATGGCCGAACTCGAAGCTCTGCGCGAAGAACTTGATGCTGCAGAGCAGATTGTTTTCGATACCGAGACCACTTCGCTCAACGCCCGGCACGCGAAGCTGGTGGGAATTTCTCTCTGCACTTCACTTGAGGCTGCATATTATATCCCGGTCGGCCATATCAATGATGACGGTTCCCTCCAGCCCGGACAGCTGGAAGAACAGGTTGTGCTCGATTTCCTGCGACCGTGGTTTGAAGGTGAGAAGCTGAAGGTGGCCCACAACCTTAAATATGACTACACCGTGTTTAAAACCGCCGGTCTCAGCCCAGGCGGAAAGCTGGCTGACACCCTTGTCGCTGCTCATCTCTGTGAGGCGGGGCGCTCTTTGAAGCTCGACGACCTCTGCATGAACTTTGGCATTAAGATGACCTCCTTTGATGAAGTGACCGGCAAAGACAAGCGGGAGGG
Source organism: Desulforhopalus sp. (assembly GCA_041596435.1). Lineage (GTDB taxonomy): Bacteria > Desulfobacterota > Desulfobulbia > Desulfobulbales > Desulfocapsaceae > Desulforhopalus. Next base: position 1,973 of record JBFHIO010000373.1, read on the forward strand.
GTGTTTCGCGTATGTTCCGGTAGAGGCAGCGGGCAACTACAGCTGCGAGGATGTCTACGGCACGCTGACTCTCTGGCAGTGGCTGGTTCCCCAGCTCGCAGAGAAAAATCTGGAGAAGATCTTCTGGACGGTGGAGATGCCCGTGCTGCCTGTTCTCGCAGGCATGGAGATTGCTGGAATCGCCCTCGACACCGGCGTGCTCGACGAATTGAAGAAGGAGTTCACCGCACGGCTGGTAGAGCTTGAGGCCGAGGTATATGCCCTCGCCGGACACGAGTTTAACATTGGCTCACCGAAGCAGCTCGGGGTTATTCTTTTCGACGAACTGGAACTGCCTCACGGACGCAAAACCAAGACCGGCTACTCCACCGACGTGAAGGTGCTGGCGAAGCTGGCGAAGAGTCACCCGCTGCCGGAGAAGATCCTCGAATATCGCAGTTTCGCAAAACTGCTCTCCACCTATGTGGAGGGGCTGGCAGCTCAGCGGGAGGAGGATGGCCGGGTACACACCAGTTTCAACCAGGCGGTCACCGCCACCGGCAG